>JACAEV010000242.1 GCA_013388645.1 Syntrophaceae bacterium
AAAAGAAAGGTCTTATAATACCCTGAGAGAAAAACTTCCCGCTCCAATTTTAGTAGTTTTAAGTTAACCTTTCTCGTCCAATCAAAGCGGTCTTCGGGCTTGGCTACCTTTTTGGTGAAGTGGAATATGACACAGGTTTTATACCCCCTGACAAACTCTTTGCATTCCGCCACAGAGGGAGTGTTGGGCGGACAAGTGCCACATTTGCCATAGTTTTTACAGCCGAACATGCACTTCATCCGAGCCCATTGAGAGATGACAATTCCCCTCGGGTCAATCCACTTAAAATCCTCATAGCCATGCCGTTTGAACATCTTTTCCAATTCCTTCTGATCTATCTCTTTTCTATTAATACCTTTTTTCATAGACATGCCCCGATTGGAAAATAATTTTTTAATATCTCATCAAAGTTTAGGAACGGCGGTCATTTTAACCACCACGTGGCCCCATCCACCACATTGAGGACCAGTGTCAAAACAACCGGTAGTGTTAAATATCACCTCATTCGGATCCCTACCACTCATCAGGTTTTCAAAAAAGGCATTGATCAATATGGTTAAGTTAGGCAACAGAAAGGCACAGACACGATCCGGATTCTCTTTAGTAAGTAAATTACCTGAATTATCAAATATCAATTTTTGCCCGATGACATGGCCTGAATGGCAACCTTTCGATTCGATCACCTCTGCCACCAAACGGTATTTAGACGCCTTCATGGCATTCTCGAACAGCCGTTGAAATTTTGGATTTCCTTCAATCCTCTTCCACTCTTCATGATCCAATTTTAATCTCCGCCTTATCACATCTGTCAATTGAACTTTATCCATCCCCTCCTCCATTTCAGAAAGTTTTGATTGCGTAGAATAAGCCCCAAATAGGAGTGTGTCAAGGTTTAAATATCTTGAGTTAGACGACGATCTCAAAACCTACGTTTTCATCAGAAGCCGGGCAGAAATTCGATTCCAAAATGAATTCGCTTTGATGATTTTAAAAAAAAGGCCCATTTAAAATGGGCCCCAAAAAAGTTTCTTCTTAAGAACGAAGACTAAATCGCTTAATCATCCCTCGCATTGCCATTGCCCATCAGGGTAGGTTCAAAGAGATCAATATGGATATTCCCGATTCTGGGGAGGTTTCCTTGATCAAATGGAGGAGGAAGCTGGTATGAATAGAGACCCTTTCCCCCTGAAACAAACTCAAACGGGAAAATTACAACATTGCTCTCATTCCCCGCCTTATCGAAGACGGACACCGCTAATTTAATCTGTGTC
This sequence comes from Syntrophaceae bacterium, assembly GCA_013388645.1. Lineage (GTDB taxonomy): Bacteria > Desulfobacterota > BSN033 > BSN033 > UBA1163 > UBA1163. The sequence continues at coordinate 1,272 of JACAEV010000242.1, forward strand.
CACTCCCTTAATAGATGGGTCCTTGAGCTAAAGGTATTCCATTGAATATATCCCTTGAAATGTTTCTGATAAGGAGATTTTAGATAGATCCAGTCGGTTGGATAATGGCCATAGCCGATTTGACTCACCACCGAGGCAATCCTCAGCATATCCCCATCCGGATCTTCGGCTTCAAGATAGATTTTCCAGATATACCCATAATGTCCCTTCTCGACAGCAAAAGTATGTTTGATCACCGGGGCGTTGGTTCCAGGTTTAATGGGTTTTGCTCCTTCAGGAGGAATCAAAGGTTGTGCCCCTACTTCATTGAAGAAGAAAACAGGCGCAAGAAACAGAAAACATAAAACAGCTATATGCTTAAGCTTAAGTGATTTCATATTGGTATCTCCTCTTTAATTAAAATATAATCCCTCCACATTTTGATTTCAAGTAAACGCTCAATGTACTTACACATAAGACGAACCCTTTTCCCCTTTTATTCACTTCATTATCTTGATTGAATTGGTCTTTTTCTAAGAAAAGCGGCGGTGGATTTTTTTGCTTCTTCAAAGACGTTTTTCATGGGTACCCCTTTCTTCAATGCCAGTCTTTTACAATCTTCGTATTCCGGAGAAATGTTGACAATCCTCCCTTCCCATCTGGCTAATTTGAAACGGATTTTCCCATAATGGGTTTGGAGAGAGGTAATCTCCCGATCGGCTTTGACCCGTTCATCTTCATGCCATCTCAAACCAAGGGTGGTCGTCTCTTTTAAGAGAAAATCAGTAATGGAGGGTAACCGATCAGGAGAACAAATCACCGTTAGCAGATGTCCTGGCCGGTTCTTCTTCATCAGAATAGGAGTGATAAAAACGTCCAACACCCCCATGGCCAAGAGCCTTTCTATCAGATAATCGTAAAACTGAGGATTCATATCATCGATATTCGTTTCAATGACCACGACATTCTCTTTTCCAGCAGCGAATTCTGAAGTTCCAATGATCAGTCTTAAAAGATTAGGATGGGGGAGGTCGTCCCGGCCAGCTCCGTACCCAATTCTCTCAACAGCAATGGAAGGGATCGGACCAAAATGAGAGCCCAAGGTCGTCAAAATGGCAGCACCAGTAGGTGTGAGAAGTTCTCTCTCAACACCTGAGGAATAGATGGCTTTCCCTTCCATTAAAGATAATGTGGCTGGGGCAGGAACAGGAAGGATCCCATGTTCACACCTTACAAATCCTCCTCCCACATTCACCTTTGACACATAGATTTTTTCAATCCCGAGATGTTGAAGACCCCAAACGGCTCCCACGATATCGATGATCGAATCCAATCCACCTAATTCATGAAAGTGAATCTCCTCTACAAGTGTCTGATGGATCTTTGCCTCAACCGATGCAATTCGCCTGAAAATTTCTGTGCTTTTCTCTTTGACCTCAGCATCGACACCACTTCGCTCAACGATTCTAAGAATTTCCTTCAAATTTCGATGTGATCTTTTTTCGTTCCCTTCTACGATGACTTGGGTTGCTGAGAGCCCTGCCTTCAGAACCCTTTTGACTTTTATATGAACGGTTGGAAGTCGAAGCTTTTTCAACTCCTCTTTTAATCGTTGGAGACCCAACCCGGCATCAATCAAAGAACCGAGGATCATATCTCCGCTTGCGCCTGAAAAACAATCAAAATAAGCGATTTTCATAGTCTTATTCTCTGTCCTCCATTTTATTAAAGCCAATCAATTATCAAAGAGAAAGGAAATAAAATCAAATGAAAATTAATAAACATGTCGTGAAAGAGTGAAGTGAGGTGGCGATTACGATGGCATGACAGAGTATTGATGAAACTTATAGCAACTGAGTCATACAATTAATTTTATCATGAATGGACAGGTGTTTTTCCTAATATTATTGACATTTGAAAGAAATCAGGTAAAATTTAGTCGGGCTGGCGGTGTAGCTCAGTCGGTCAGAGCATGCGGCTCATATCCGCAGTGTCCGGGGTTCAAATCCCTGCACCGCCACCAATTTCTCTTGTGATTCTGAAGAGTTAGTTTTGTGTGATTTTTGTGTAACTCCGTTGCTCAATAAGTCCGCTCTCCTGCCCGGAAGCATCTCCGCATAATGCTTTGTGCTCTGAATATCGACATGACCCAATGCTTCCTGAACATCGCTAAGACTCCTGCCTTCTTCGTTTAACATTTGCATTGCCCGACTGTGCTTTGTTCCTTCATACAGGGATAGTCGTGGCAGATTATTATATTTACCCTGTGCTCGTTTCGTCATTTCCATCCAACTTGTTTGGAGTATCCTTCTGGTATAAGGCTTCCCACCCTTGGTAAAGACAAAACTACAGTTCTTCGGACTCGACTCCATACCTGCTCTAAGACTTTCTTCAAGTTCATCGAAAAAATCAACCGCACGGTGCGAGTTCGTCTTGGTTCCTTTGACCTTAAACCCTGTCTCCGGCAGGGCATGAAGAATAGAAACACACCTTTTATTCCAATCAATGTCAGCCTTTTGGAGTCCACGGGCTTCGTTGGGCCTTGCTCCACTGCACCTGAGAAACCTGAATACTGGTTCGGTGCAGAACTCGTATAACTGCTTGTGATCTTCCCGTGTGTACCAGTCAATCTTTCTCTTGGGGACTTTCTCAAGTTTGGGGAACGGTGGGATTTTAGTAATAAGGTTCTCTCTTTCAAGCCAGTGGAAGAACCCGCCAAGTTCGTGCATGATGTTGTTCACGGTCTTTGCTGCGAGTCCCTTCTCCTTCAAACTCTTGAAGAAATCTTCAATTTCTTTTTTCCTGATTGCTGGCACATCCAGTTTCTTGAAGTGTGGAATGAAAAAATTATTACACATCCGTTCCCTTGTCCGTTTATGATCCTGACCGCAGGTCGATTCTTTGACCCACTTGAGAACCAACCTGTCAAAGTTCTTCACAGTGTGTTTGTAGGACTCGGGGTCAAAGGTGTCTTTATGCTCAGTCATATCATAGGTAATACGGACTTTTAATCTCTCCGCATTATGCTCATTGAGTTTAGTTCCATCCCAGTTTTTGTAAATGAAGTGCCTTTTATTCTTCCAAGTAAAAATAATCCTCCACCTGTTTTGAAGGTATTTTCCAACTCGGACACCGGAATCAGGAAGCTCTGTTAGGTTCATTTTCTTCTCCTCCTTTTTTTATTGGTTAACAGAAATCGGAACTTCTGACATTAACCATTATAATGTTAAAATTCCCGACCAAGAACCATTCCTTTGGGAGTTAGTTACTCAGTCCTCGTCCTATCTTCATCCCTCCTTTATTTTGCTGAACCGCCCCATTCCCTTTCTGGGGGGGGGAGCCTATCGCCAAATTTAATCAAAGTCAATTCCAAAATAATTTACCTACCTTGCCGGCAGGGATCTTCCCTTGCCTCGCCAATTCTTTCACTTGTCGGAGTTTAATTTGGAATTGTTTTGAAACCTCTTCAGCCATTAATAGTTTCGTTGGATCAACCCGTCATGGTGAAGAAAAGCTCAACGATCATCATATGTTATGTTCACAGTACGCCCCTACAGGGTGATACAGGGTGATAGGGTGACATTCCACTCCCTTTTGAGGGGAGCAAAGGAAGCAAGCGGATTTCTTTTAAGGGTAATAATAGGATGGCCTTTTCTTTAGCATAGCGGGCAATGATTCTCTGATACTCAGCGATCACCCTATCACCCTGCTCACCCTGCTCACCCTCATCCCCGTCGAGTCTGATCGTAACCCAAACTCTGCTTCCGTAAGATCCCTTTCTGTCTCCTCCTAATCCATCCCTTCCAAACATATCTCTGATAACGCCTCCGTGCACCATCAGGCGAGATTTGAAACTTTTCGGAGATTTCTTTTTGGAACTCTTGAATTGAAATTTTGGAGGCTCTATATGAAAGAGCCCCTTTTTGCTTTAACCACTCGAGCATCTCAAGATCAGTACCTGTAGGCTGATCCTGGTCTTCATAATCCAATGGCCCTTGGACTTTTCGTTCTACGTATTCAAAATTTGAATCCAAGAACTCAAGCAAATCCACGAATGCCATTTCGACATCGAATATTGAAGCTTCAGTCCTTTTGTGACTGTTCGCAAGGATCGCAATCATTTTCAAAAACCAATTTTGAAGAGAAAAGTCTATCATCTCGGTAAAACTCGAAACCTTCTTGCTATATCCCTCTCCAAACTCGATCAGCAACAGATGCAGCTCGTTGAATCTCGCAATCGCTCCCTTCGAGAAGGTAAGTTTCGGCGATGGTCCAGTTCCCTTTAATTCTTTCAGATGATCGAGGACGGTATCGAACGATTGGGATTTGAGAGTCCCGTCGCTCAAGGTCTTTTGCGAAAAGATCTCCCTGGAACGTTCTATTTCGGGGAGGAGAAAAAGGAAGCGCCTGAAGAATCCACTTGTAACTACCTCACCAGAGACATTGAATGGCTGCAAGAGAATTTGGATACTGCACGTCGGACAATACTGCAAGGTGTCTTCACGAAGTATCCCTGTCTGCCTTTTGGTTACGAGATTCTTTCCGATTGGATCGAGCGCCTTAATAATATATCGGCGACTCTCTCGGTAAAAAGCCTTCTGGGCTTTCACCAGTTCGATGGCATCGTCAAAAATGAGAATATCATCACCGAGGTGTCCTCTAATTTGATGGTATTCTTCCTCTATTTGAACCACTTTTCCTACCAACTGTTCGGGATGATAAGAAGTGGGCTTAGTAACCTTCTCTCCGAGACCACTACAGACTTTTGTGATGATATCTTCAACTTCCTTTTTACCCTTACCCGATTTGAGAATGAAGCCAAAGTTCATTCTGCAATCGACTTCAATCTCGCCCAGAGAGACAACCCTCTCTTTAACGATCTGGCTATGGAAAACATACCAGACGGCCTTAATAATTCCCTTGTAAGGCTTACCATAAAGACCAATCGCTCTTTCTAGAGGGTTAAAATTTTGAAGGTGAAAGGTGGGGTAAATCAATTCCTGGCTCGTGGGTTCTTCTGGGATCTCTTTTGGCCGTTTGGTCTTTTCCAAATATTGGTTTTCAATAATATTTTCACTTTCGATGTAATTGCTTAGATCGTTGATCTTTTTTCCCATAGCTTTCATTTCACTTCCTCCTTAAATTTTATTCAACCTACGTCGTGGTTGTTGATGCCGATGTCTTTGTTCTTCCTTTCACTTGGGACTGCTTTCCTTTTTCTCTAATTCCAAAAATTACACGATGACAGACTTCAACCAGTCGTAGCTTATCAAAATCTTTTCCTCCGCTTGAAAAATAACCGATTATCTCATTGACCCTTCCTCTAAGGTCTTCACGTGTTACATTCAAAAGGGCTTCAGCCATATTCTCTCTAATCAGACCCCGAATTATTTCAGGGGGAGAATAAGGGTCTTTTAGAATTTCCTGAATCTCTTCCCATTTAGCATTTTGTTCTGCCCTCACCGGTTCACTCAGAAATATCCTACAAAGCTCGATTATCCTTTCTTTAAGAGTCGCCCTTTTAGCTTCACTCAATAGGATCCTCTCCCGTTCGCCCTTATCTAAAGTGATTATTTTGTGTAATAACATTTGAGCCGCTCTGGGAATCCCATCTGACGATTTAATCAATGATTCAAGATCCCCGGGTGACAACTCGGCTTTTTCTTGATCTAAAACACGTAGGATAAGGACTTTCATCGTCTTCTCATCCAATGGGTTCAATGAAAAAGTTTGACAGCGATTTTTCAAAGTGTCCCGCAACTCTTCAGGTTTGGTTGTGCAAAAGATTAGATAAACATATCTTAGGGGTTCTTCGGCCAATTTAAGTAGGGCTTCCTGTGCATCGGAAGTCAACCCGTGAGCCTCATCAAAAAGAAAAACTTTACATTTCCCCATCGTGGGAACATAACGCGAGAACTCAATAACTTGACGAATTGGGTCTATTCCTCTTGTATCTGCTGTATTCATTTCGTACAATTCAATATGGTGGCAACCAAGTTCTTTGGCAATAATTCTCCCCAAAGTGGTTTTCCCAGTTCCGCTGGGCCCTGTGAAAAGGTAAGTGTGCGGACGGTTTTCTCGGGCGAGAAAGCTTTTTAAACTTTCAATCGTTTCTTCATTGCCTAAAAACTCATCAAAGTTTTTTGGCCGATATTTAATGTGGAACGGTTGATTAGATTCTTTGGATACCGAAGTTGAATTATTATTTTTTTCATCCATAGTTTTTTCCCTTTCTTGGTCCGTCATTTGAATATTCCTCCTTTTTTTTATTTTCGATTCGCCCCCCTTTCTCACATCCCTGTCTGACAGGGCGAATCCTAATGTTTGACCTTAAGAGATATGATATAAGTAACTATTTAATAATTATGTTACTTAATTAGTTAAAAAATTTATTGGGATTTCTCCAAAATCTTTCTGACCTCGCCAATTGCCCTATCCTGCATCGTGGCAGCCGACATCGCCCCTTCCAACCAACCAATGGCCGAGTCCCTGTCGCTTTCCGAACTCTCTGGGTTCCTTAAAATGGGAACGGCCATCTTAATGAGATCTACAATATTCCCAACGCCCCATTGCTGTCCATCCAAGGCTTTAAATAGTAATCTCTCACGGGAGCCTTTCTCATCTGCCAACAATCCACAGATATTGATGAAAGGTGGGTACACCGATAGAAATGGAATCTCTCCACCTAACATCAATATTTTCTCCAAAAGCACTTTCTTTAATGAAGAGCCATAGAATTTGATCTCATCATCCATGAATAGGTTGGGTTCATAATCTTTCAAATTATATTCAGGAGGGAAATCAGTTGAACCATAGTACTCCCTAAAGACTTCATCCTTCTTGGTCCATCTCTTCAATTGATAACCTATAAATAGGGGAGCAAATTCCATTATGTGTTTTTCCATTTGGCCTTTGAAAGGACTTTCCGTCCGCCATTTCCTGATAAGCCCGTAGGAAACTTTTGACCTTTCACTTATCCTTTTCAGGTTCATCGAGGTTAGCATAAAAAGGGATGCCATGTACTTCTCTGATGAGAGACCAATGATTTCTCCCCGAGGAGTGCCCTTCCTTGAAGGTTCCACATAACTTTCTCTCTTCTCCTTTATGAACCTTAGCAACAACCCTTTTACATCAACCCTTATCATTTGAATTAATCCCTTTCAAATGTCAGTAACATCATATCATCTATTGCGACCTTTGTCAAGGCAGTTTTGCCCCGAGTAGTTTACTTCAACGAATAAGATTCTGGCCGAACGCGTTTCAAGACATTTGGCGATATCCTTATAAATGGTTTCCGCTCCGGTAGCGGCTCAGGGACCACAACTTCCGGCTTCCTTAACCTTCTTGATGGATAAAGCTCGGCTATTTCAGCCAAGTTATACACCCTGCTGTAATAGGTTTGGTATTTTTTCATCTCGTTTCACCCCCTTTCTCCTTGTTTCATGGCAGGCTATCTTATGCCTGCACCTGTGCCTCTTGCATCCCTGGCAAATGATTACAGGATGTCTCCTGGTTGTTATAGTGGGACCATACCCTATCTATGGCGTATTCAATGACCTGTTCAATATTCTTAAAACATGATGAACCCAATTGATTGTTTAAAACCGGTAGCAGTTCTTTAGCCTTATTGATAGCTATTTCACACAATTTAACTGTTTCGGTTTCAGGCTTAGGCTTTGGTGGCTTGAGTGATGCAAGGTGCTGTTGGATTACTTTCCGGGCTTGATTGATTGTCAAAACGGTAACAGTACCGTTTTGGGTTAAGACAGAACGGTATTTATGGAGACGTATCCAGACACGTATCATTTCTGGACTAATTTCTTCTGTGTTTATCCTACACCATAGACCAAATTCACCACGCCTGCGGGGAAGCAATTCTTTGACCCTTGTAAGTTCGGCTCCTTGTGCAAGGGCATTTTGTAAGTTGGCCCTTTCACTTCGACGCATAGTGTTTGCCCGGATGTTGATTGACTTGGCTAACCCGTCAAGTTCTGGGGGCTTGAATAACCCTTGATATTCTGTTTCGCTTGATAACACCTTTTGTTTTTTCATTTTTTATCCTCCTTTTTTAATTATTTTTAATGCCTTCAAATGCTGGTTGACCTTGCCCTTTTAAATAAAAAAGCCACGTGGGTTATCTCCTTTCGTGGCTAATATAATATCAAATAAGTTTAATCTTTAATCTGTAATTGATTCCAGGTGGCTAATCTTCCACCCCTACCTTTATATCTCCTTCCATCCTCCATTAATCATCTTGATAGCCTGCCTATAATAATGCCTAACCTTATCTTTGGCTCCCTGTGTGGCTAACTGCTTGGTAAGTTTTTTATTCCAATCTGCCTCTCCCGGAAAAAGTTGTTTGGCAACCTCATCCCATGTTATTCGGGGATTCTGTTTCTTGAGGTCGTATACCTTAATATACTTTTCAATTTCATCCCAATGAAGTTTTACCTTTCTCTCCATATCTATCCCCAAAATCTTGGCCTCCTTCTTTAGAAGAGTAAGCAGTCGCTCTATATCTTCAAGTATATCTTCCCTTGTCCGGTCAAGTCGAATCTTCACCATAATAGTCTTGTTCTTCTTGTTTACAGCATCTATTGCGAGAAGCCCCGATATTTTAGAATTCTCTGAAGTTTGCCCTCTCCGAGACTTCCTTTCCACAAGGATGTGATTCAACATTTCCGGGAGTCTATCAAAGTAAAATCTGGAGTAAACCGGAATCTTTTTCTCCGTCTTGTCGTCACAAAAGAGAACCAAGATTGAAGGAAGATAATATGAGGGAACTGTCCATTCGCCTTTAAATTGAGCTTTCATTAGTGACGTAAGGTCATCTAAATCAAAAGGATAAAATTCATCTACCCTCTTTGAAAATTCATTGTATAGCGATTTAGCTCTGGCTATAAGTCTTTTATCTTTTGTGATTTCTTTTAATTCACCATGCTCGTCAGGAATAAGGAGGCTTCTAAGCCCTTCGTAACACTTTTGATAGTGCTCATTTCTTCGGATAAATTGAATTTTAAAGTATATACGGTCCCTATCACTTTTCTTGATTTTTTCCATTTCGACTCCTCACTTTCTCAACCAGATAAGGTTGTGCATCGCCCTTATCAGTTGGGCAATCTTGATTTGATATCCTGAGCCCTCTTTGACCTACAAAATTTTCTCAAATCCAAATGGGCAGGTCAAGGGATTAGTCAGCCATGAAAGTTTGAATACGGATTCCGCTCAATTTTAATTTAAATCGATGCGTTACGACATCTTACCCGTTTGAAATTGTTGAGCAATTTTTCGGCGATTTTGATGAAGGTAGTTTTAGAAGAAAAATCAGGATTTGGTTGGGTTTTCAAAAACTATTTTCTTAAACATTCCTTCCTGAAAGAGTGATTTTTAAAATTCCTCCTTCCCTACAACCTTTCAAGTGGCAATTGATAAGTAATTTTTATTGACCGTCCAATCTAAAATTAAGGGATCGAAATCAAACTTTTTAACCTAACCTTTTTGAGTACAAATATTTATAATTGCCTTCATTGCTGTCCAAAATAACCTGAATATTTAAAGGTACTACTTGAAATTATTAGCTTTTTGGACAAGTTTTGCAGGTTTTAAAAACCAGGTTCCACCCTTCTCCTTTAAGGTAATTCA
>JACAEV010000249.1 GCA_013388645.1 Syntrophaceae bacterium
ATGGGTTGCCTTATATTCTCTATAGAAAAAGAGAACCACTGCCCCGAAGACGATTAAGATCGGAAAGATGATAAAAGCAACAATTTTTTTTCGATGGTTGTTTGGTTTCGTTTCATTCTCTTCCATGGACTCCTCTTCCTCCTGCCAATTTCTTGGATAAAAATAACATATTTATGGTAGTGTTTGTATCGTTAATTTTAAAGCCCTTTTGGGTTCTTAAAAATACTCCTGGATAACAATTGCTTTTTAAGGCAACTTCTCTTATTTTAATTTTGAGGAGGTGTTCCATGGATCGGAGAAGAGAAGGGATTGGCGATCTATATCATCAGGAGACAAAATACCGTAGAGAAGCCATGCCACAAGGCGGACTCGATTGGGCGCATCAACCTTCCCCCTATAAAGAACTTGCTTATGCATTGAAACATTTTCCACTTCGACCTCTTTTACAGAAGGGTGGAATGTCCCTCTGGGAGGCTGTTGCTCAAAGGCGTTCCGTCAGGGAATTCTCTAATCAATCCATTACGTTTTCCGAACTTTCACAATTGATCTGGTCGACCCAAGGAATCACCTTAAGGGCTTGGGGTTATGAATTCAGGGCCTCACCCTCCGCCGGTGCCCTTTACCCCATTGAGACTTACCTTGTGGTGAACCGGGTCGAAGAGATTCCAGTAGGTCTCTACCATTATAATGTGAAGGAGGCCCAACTCACCCTTTTGAAAGAGGGCCATTATGGGCATTCGCTTTGTCAAGCAGGATTGGGACAGGAGATGCTTGAAGAAGCTGCCTGTGATTTTGTGTGGACAGCTATTGTCGAGCGTTCGAAGTGGAAATATCGAGAGAGGGCTTACCGTTACATCTATATGGATGTGGGGCATATCGGCCAAACTCTCTACTTGGCGGCTACTGCATTGAATCTTGGATGTTGCACAGTGGGGGCATTTTTTGACGAAGAGGTTGACCGTATCATCGGTGTGGACGGAAAGGATGAAATATCTGTCTATCTTGGAGCGGTAGGTCACCCCCAATAAACAAGTTTAGAAAGATTTTTTTTGAAGGGTTTAAATGATTACATTTAACTAACGATTGTTATTTCAATGGTATAATTTTAAAACAGAAGGGTTAAAAATTAGACATATGTATAATTTATTGAAATAATAGTATTATTATAATTGAGAATTAAAACTTTTATTTTTAATAGTTAATTTTTAAACATTAATTTCATATAGCCGCCTCCTTGTATAGCGATTTAGTTCTTTTTTTCTATTTTGTAATTGAAATAATTTAAATATATCAAGGAGTTGTAAAAAGTTTTTAGCAATATAATGGATGGTATAAAAATTGCTTATTAAAAAAATCACTCGGGGAGGAAAATTATGATTCAGAAAAAAAGTTTAATTATCATCATTTTTTCATTAACTCTAATAGTTGGATGTGCTGGAATTCCTGTACGTGAGGCCGTTAAAGTTGATCTCAATGCTCCAGTTGGAAAGATCGAGGGCAATCAATTTACAGGAATTCGTTTTCCGTTTAATGTTTCGGCTCTGCCAGGATGGAAAGTGACGACAGAGATCCCAAGTTTTATGGTAGAATTGGGATATGAAAAACCCGGCTTAGAAGAAACAGAGGTATTTATTTTTAATCCTTCCACACAATCAAATATTCAATTTGATTTCACGCCTGCAGGTCGGTATGCAACATTTAGCCAGCAGTCTATTGAGTCGTTAATTACATTGGGTATGGGAAGTTTCAAGCAGGAGTTACAGGAGGAATATGGGAAAGACATTCAGGTTGAAATCGCTCCCACAGAGGCCATTTCTTTAAAAGGTGTTCAATTTGCTGCAAAGAAATTTGCAACCTATACCGTGAAAGGAGTCAAACGCGAGCAGGGATGGATTTATGGGTTTACGGAACCTTATCAAATTTTCATCCTTTATATGATATTGGAAAAAGAAGGAGCAAATGATCAGCAGGATATAAAGAAGATCCTCGAATCCTTTGAAGTCCTCTCAAAAAAATAGAGATTAGAAAAGAAAGGAGAAATGAAAGATGGCAAGTAAATCGGCGACAAAAGTTTATAAATGTGAGACTTGTGGATTGGTGGCGACTGAAAAGGGTCATCTTTGTAGCCCAAGGGAGGTCAAAAAAGTTTATACGTGTGAGTATTGCGGTATCGCGGTGAACGATCCAAGGCATGTCTGTAAACCAAAAGTTGAGAAATTAAACTATGTATGTGATGCCTGTGGACGGGTGGCGGTAAGCAAAGGAGAAGTATGCTATCCTAAAAAGATAAAAGGTTAAGAAGAGCCGGTTCGATTCGTTCAAAGCAAAAAAAGCTTTTTCTTTGAAGGCCCTTTAGACGATATGATTTGAAGGGCCTTTATTTTTAGTTCACCTGGAAAGGCCCTCTAAAATCGTGATGCAAGAGTCGAAAGGTAGGACAGGCAGACCAGGCTTCAAAATATTTAGGATTTCTGCCTTTTCATTGATTTTTGAAGGGAAATTTATTATTTTATAAATCATCATCATTTTCAGACACCATGGAGAATTGATATGGAAAAAGTAGAGTTGAAAAAAGGGACATATTGGGTTGGAGCAATTGATTGGAATATAAGAGATTTTCATGGGTATTCCACAGCGTTGGGAACGACCTATAATGCTTATTTGATACTGGATGAGAAGAATGTTCTGGTCGATACCGTAAAGGCTCCATTCTATCTTGAGATGCTCGGGCGCATCTCAGAAATCATCGATCCTTCAAGAATCGATGTGGTGGTTGCAAATCATGTAGAGATGGATCACTCCGGTTCGCTCATTCAGATGGTCGAACGGATCGGAAGCCCAACCGTGATCACTTCTGAGAGGGGGCAAAAGGGCTTGATTAAACATTATAAGAAACCGCTTAAATTCAAGACGGTAAAGAGTGGAGAAACCTTCCCCATAGGGCATCGGACCCTTACCTTTGTAGAAGCCCCCATGCTTCATTGGCCGGACAGCATGTTCACCTATATCCCAGAAGATAAACTTCTATTGCCAAACGATGCCTTTGGCCAGCACCTTGCCTCTTGCCAGAGATTTGAAGATGAAGTCGGGGACGATGTGATCAAACATGCTGCAAAATATTATGCCAATATTCTCTGGCCTTTAGCACCACTGATCTTAAAGAAGGTGGAAGAAGTGGTAAGGATGGGAATCCATATCGACATGATTGGCCCCAGCCATGGTCTTATCTGGAGAAAGAATCCAGGACGAATTATTCAGGCCTACGTAGACTGGAGCCAGGGGAAGGTGAATAATAAAATCCTGGTCATTTACGATACGATGTGGGGAAGTACGGAAGCCATGGCCAAAGCGATCCTTAAGGGTTTGATCGAAGAGGGGGTGGAGGCGAGACTCCTCCATCTCCGATCCAATCACCGGAGTGACATCATCGAAGAGATGCTAATGGCTAAGGGAGTCCTATTAGGTTCTCCAACCTTAAACAATGGCATGTTTCCTACGATGGGAGACTTTTTAACATACATGAAAGGCTTGAGACCGAAAGGGAAGGTTTTCGGCCTCTTCGGATCGCATGGATGGGGCGGAGGAGCGATCAAAGAAATGAGAAGAACCCTCGAACAGGAAAAATTTGAGGTCTGGGAAAAGGAACTGCCTGTGCAATTCGTTCCGGATCAAAAAGAGTTGGATAGTGCGGTCCAATTTGGGAGAGATTTCGCCAAAAAGTTTTTGGGCGGTTAAGGATGGGAAAAGAGCCGAGTTCTTACAGTTCTATTGTGATGGATCATCTTACTCATCCGAGAAATATGGGAGAAATGAATCACCCGGATGGTGTCGGAGAGGTTCAAAACCCAGCGTGTGGAGATACCATGCGGCTTTATATCAGAGTAGAGAGGGACCGTATCGTCGATGCAAAATCTCTAACTTACGGATGTGGAGCAGCCATCGCTTCTTCAAGCATCGCCACTGAAATGATTAAAGGAAAAACCATCCAAGAGGCCCTCGTCATCTCGGATCTAACCATTAGGGAGGCCCTGGGTGGACTTCCATCCACCAAAATTCATTGTTCTGTGTTAGCAGAAAAAGCCATCCGCACAGCTGTTTTAGATTATCAAAGGAAAAAAGGGGACTAACCGAGTGTTTGGAAGGGGGTCTACTCTCCGTTTATTAAAAAATGTCGTTCAAGAGTCTCCTGCCGATCAGACAGAGGCCATCCTTTTAACAGAAGATTCCTCGCTTACCCGTTTTACCCGTTCTGCGATTCACCAGCATGTGGCGGAGAGAAACCGAGCAGTCATCCTCCGAGTCATTTTGGGGAAAAAGATTGCAGTGGTCACCACCCATATGGGTCAACCCTCCTCTTTGAGAAAATCACTTCGGAAAGCCATTTCCCTTGCTCAGGTTCAACCACCGAATGACGAATTTATTTCCTTACCCAAGCCGAAGTCCATTTCCGACATCAAGACCTACTTTGAAAATATTAACCTTCTCACACCGAATCGGAAAGTGAAAATGATTAAACATCTCTTGAGACGAATCGATGAGAAGAAGTGCAAAGCTTCTGGTGCCTTTTCGAACGGTATCGTTGAAATGGCGGTGGTCAATTCCCTTGGAATAGAAGCCTATCAAAAATTTTCTGACCTGTCTCTCCATTTGATCGTAGAGAATGAGAAAAGTTCCGGTTACGCAGGTTTTGTAGGAAGGGACCCAGACCAATTGGATGTTGATTCATTGGCTCAAGAGGCGATGGGAAAGATCTCGAAAGAAGAACCCGCTCAGATCGAACCAGGAGAGTATGAGGTTATTTTAGAATCTTATGCCGTAAGTGAACTCCTTTCTTTTTTGGGCTATTTAGGTTTTCATGCCCTTGCTGTTCAAGAAGGGAGAAGTTTTTTCTCCAATCGGTTTGGTGAAAAAATGGTTGATGAAAAGGTGACGATTTATGATGATGGGTTTGACCCACAGGGATTAGAAGTTCCTTTTGACTTCGAAGGGATTCCCAAGAAAAAAGTCACCTTTTTTGATCAGGGGGTGGCGAAAGAAGTGACTTATGACTCCTTTACCGCTGGTCGAGAAGGCAGGGAGTCCACTGGCCATGGTTTGATTGCCCCCAATACCGCAGGTCCTATTCCCATCAATCTTTTTATGGAGAAAGGGGGATCTTCCCTAAAAGAGATGATTCAATCGATTCGAAAAGGAATTTATGTGACCCGATTCCATTATACCAATGTCGTGGAACCCATGAAGGCAGTCATTACTGGGATGACCCGGGATGGGACTTTTTTGATCGAGGGAGGAGAAATTAGGAGGCCGGTTAAGAATTTGAGATTTACTGAATCCATCCTGAAAGCCCTTTCTCAGGTGAGCGCTATTTCAAAAGAGCGAAAGGTATGTTCTGAAGGAACGGTCTACTCCAGACGTTTTGTCACAGGTACAGTCGCCCCTGCCATCAAGGTAGATGGGTTCCATTTTTCTGGGGTTTCAAGCTTATAGCCTCATTTCTTTTAATTTTCCCTCTCCCCCATGGGTAGAGGTGGTCAGGAGGAAAAAGTAGGTAGGGGTCTACGTGAAAGATCTTATCCAAAATATTCTTGACCTGGCGAAGTTGAAAAGGTTGGAGTACGCTGACATTCGAATTATTCGCCGACAGAATGAAGAGATTGAGGTGAAGAACGGTAAAGTGGAGGCCTTGATCCACGACGAAGATTTTGGTTTTGGGATCAGAGTTCTCTTCCATGGCGCCTGGGGATTTGCCTGCAGTTCGAAAGTGACGAAGAGGGAAATGGAAACCGTTTTTGGCAAAGCACTTAAGATCGCTAAGGCCAGTTCAAAGGCCAAAGGGGAAAAGGTCTATTTCTCATCTTCTTCTCCGGTCATCGATCGATACAAAACTTTGGTTTCCATGGATCCATTCGAGACCAAATCCGAAACGAAACTTCATCTTCTCCTCAAAGCCGATGAAATCATTCGTAGAAATAAAAAGGTAAAAATCTCAGAAGCCTTTATGGGGTCTTATAAGACAGAGAAGACCTTCGCCTCCACAGAAGGTTCTTATATCGAGCAAGAAATTGTTGAATGTGGGGCGGGTATTGCTGCAACAGCCATCGAAGGCAGTGAAGTTCAGGTTCGATCTTATCCCAATTCTTTTCGGGGAAATTTTGCCACCCAGGGCTATGAGTGGATTGAAAAATTAGCCATTGAGACTCAAGCGGAGAGAATCGCTGAGGAGGCTTCACAACTCCTTTACGCAAAACCCTGTCCTTCTAAGATCACCACATTGATATTGGATAATTCACAGTTAGCCCTTCAGATCCATGAATCCATTGGACATCCCATTGAACTGGATCGAATTCTTGGGACGGAAGCAAGTTATGCGGGCACCAGTTTTTTAAAACCGGAAATGGTGGGTCATTTTAAATACGCTTCAGAATTAGTGAACGTCTTTGCTGACGCTACCTATCCGGGTGGGTTGGGTACTTTTGGCTATGATGACGAAGGAACAAAGGCACATCGAGTCCCCATCATTTCTCAGGGAGTTTTGGTTAATCTCTTAACCTCAAGGGAGACGGCACACCGTCTTGGGAAAGAAAGCAATGGGACGATGCGGGCAGATGGTTGGAATAGAATTCCTCTGATTCGGATGACGAACATCAATCTGGAGCCTGGAGATTGGACACTGGAACAGATGATCGCTGATACGGAAGAAGGGCTTTTCTTAAAGACCAATCGAAGTTGGTCAATTGATGACAAGAGGATCAATTTTCAATTCGGGACGGAAATTGGCTGGGAGATTAAAAACGGGAAATTAGGGGAGATGGTCAAAAATCCTACCTATACGGGAATTACTCCGACGTTTTGGAATTCGTGTGATGCTATCGCCAATAGAGACGACTGGCAAATGTGGGGAACACCTAACTGTGGAAAGGGAGAACCTGGTCAGGTAGCTCATGTGGGGCATGGTGCTGCTCCGGCCCGATTCAGAAATGTTCAAGTTGGAGTGATGAAAGAATAAAAGAACAAGGTTAAGGCTAAGGTTAAGGTTGATAAAAAATCTTACCCTAAACCTGTGAGCGGAGGGATCGTAACCCTGAATCTATTCCTCCTTTTTGGTGACGTCTTTGGCGTATCCCTCTCGGAAACCTTCGACCACTTTCTCCGAGACCTTTTTAGTAGCCTGAAAGATCTTTTTTAATCCTTCCTTAAATAATTCTTTGGCTTCTTCGAGTTCGTCTTCTTTTTCCTGTCTCATAATGTTTTGCCCTCAGCAGAGTTCCGCTATGCTCTATGCACTATGCGTCCTGCTCTGATTATTTAATCAGCGGGAGGGGCATCGTTTTCATCCTCTCGATTTGAGCTTTAATCCGCTGGGCCTTTTCACTATTTGGGTCCAATTTCAGGTATTCTTCCCATGCATTAATGGCTCCCTTAATATCTTGTTTGTCATGCAGCAGGACAAGGCCCATATTATATCGACTATTAATATGTTTTGGATCACTTTGAGCTGCCCTTCTAAACTCCTCAATCGCCTGATCAAATTGCCCTAACTTTCGATACATGATCCCCATATCCGTTCTGACATCCGGATTGTCCGGTTTCGCCTTAAGATATTGACCATAGGCTTCGATCGCTTCTTTGGGCTGATCCGTATCAAAATAGAGATTTCCCAATTCCACCCAGGCAGGGAGGTTCTTGGGGTCTTTTTTGACCATCTCCTTCAAGGTTTGGATCTTAGCAGCAAATTCAATTGAATCGTTTATAGGAGGAACCGACATGGGGGCATTCGGTAATGTGGTTTGGGGCTTCTGGGTCATGGCTGTCTTTTCGGCGTCTTTTACTCCTTTGAGGATTGCAATGGTTGCGCCGGTAATAAATCCAACGAAAAATGATATAACAATGAGTAGGATGACGGTCTCTTTCTTCAAGTTGGAATCCTTTAACACTTCATCATAACATGGAATGAAAAAGACGAAAAGTCATTTATTCTCCTTTGATTTTTAGGGGCTTCCATGCTAAAAATGATTTAAGAGGTAATTGATATTCTACGGGAGGAAAAATCATGAAGTGTTATGTATGTGCAAAGCAAGGATTGGATAAGGATGCTGTGGCGATTTGTATTGTTTGTGGAATGGGGCTCTGTCTGGGGCATGCCTTTAAGGAAGAATTGTTGGTCAAAGATATTATTGATTGGGGGTTTGGAGAAGAGCGGATCGAATATCCCCATACTCTTCCCCGATTCATCTGTGCCGAATGTAAATTAGCAAGGGAACAGAGGATCAAGGTGCAGAGAAAATGAGAAGGGTGAATCGTAAATTCTGAGTTA
>JACAEV010000243.1 GCA_013388645.1 Syntrophaceae bacterium
CTTCAAATCCAGTGACGGGCAGAGATGTCCGTGGTGGGTTCGATTCCCATGCACTTCCGCCAATTTTTTAAATAACGTAAAAAGGAGAGAGAAATGTTTGGAATAGGAATGCCAGAGTTGATCATCATCTTGGTAATCATCCTGATCATTTTTGGAGCCGGGAAATTGCCTCAGATCGGTGAAGGAATTGGTAAAGGGATTCGCAATTTCAAAAAAGCGACCAAAGATAAAGATGAGATTGACGTCACTCCCCAAAAGCCTGAAGAGATTTCTGAAAAAAAGTGATCATCAGAAGGTCGTGTTGCACGGTTCAGAATGGGACATATTGTCTATATTGGAATTGGTTCGAACGTCGGTGACAAAATACATCAGTGTGAAAGAGCCATTTCTGAGATATTAAAAGTCGATTCCCACACCCTCCTTGCAAAATCCTCTTTCTTTAAAACCCAACCTGTTGGTTATACTTCTCAAGATTGGTTTGTCAACAGTGTTATAAAAATTGAGACTAATTTGGAAGCCTCTGAGCTCCTACAAGCGTTAAAAAATATTGAATCTCAATTGGGTCGTAAGGAGACCTTCCGATGGGGACCACGAGCGATTGACCTGGATATCCTTTTCTTTGATGACATTAAAATTCAAACAAAGGAAATCCAGATCCCACACCCTCTTATTCAGGACCGTCAATTTGTCCTCATCCCTTTAGCTCAAATTGATCAACATTTTGTCCATCCCATTTTTAAAAAAACGGTCCAAGAGCTCTTAGACAATTTAAAGGAAGACCAAGGGGTAGAGAAACTCTAACCTTTTCAGCAAGCAGACAGTTTTAAGCAATGGCGAGACTTATTTTATTTATCCTAATCCTTCTCCTCCTTTATGGTACACTCCATTACCTCATTAAAGACATGCCTCTGCGGAGGAGAAGATCGAAGCAGATGACCGAACCGGAAGAATTGGTTCAAGATCCTTACTGTCAAACCTATATCCCAAAGAAATTGGCGATAAGAAAGACCCTCTCTGGTAAGAACTACTATTTTTGTAAACAAGAATGCCTGGAAAAATTTATCCACCAGAAAAATCAATAAAAAATAGTAATCCCTCCTTGATTGAAGCAGAAAAGGGTCGGGAGGTTCTTCCGGAAAAACCTTGAAGCGAAACCTCTATTTGATAAACTCCACAGGCTCGATTACCAAAATCACGATGCAAGCAGTAGAACGGCCAATGGGTATGATCTTAAAGACCACTTTACAAGGTTTGGGAGAGAGAACTTCCCGAACCTTTTATGTCAAATATTACCCCATCACTGAGGGGGGGTAAAAAAAACTTGACAAGTCATCAGAGTTAAATATATATTTAATATGCCACGTTTTAAAAAAGCTTTTATAAAATAGGAAATAATAAATTTTATTAGAAAGGAGGAAGGTAATGAAAAAGTATCTGTTTTTGGTAATGGTTTTTTCTCTTTTCTTGGTCATCTCGTGTGCCCCGTCATCTCATTTCGGGGTTAAAGACCAGGCAATAGGTGTCCCTCCTCAATTTGGTGAGACAGAGGCAGCCATTGCTCAGGCTGAAAAGTCCCCTGGGGCGAAATATTGCCCAGAAAAAATCGCCAAGGCCAAGGAATTAGGAAAACAAGGTGTCGAAACTTACTGGGCATGTAGAACAGCAGAAGCCATGAAATTGCTGGCAGATGCACGAAATCTTGCTAAAGAGGCCGAAGGTTGCCAACCACCACCTCCTCCTGCACCACCCAAACCTGCACCACCAGCACCACCGCCACCACCTAAGCCCGCACCGGTGTTCGATACTATCTATTTCGACACCAATAAGACAAACATCTCTCCAACCGCAGCAAAGGCATTGGATCGAAATGCCTGGATCTTGAAGGACAATCCTGATGCCAAAGTGGAGCTTGGAGGCCATACGGATAATGTAGGATCAGAAAAAGCAAATCAGGTACTCTCTGAAAAGAGGGCCTTAAGTGCTAAGAAATATCTACAAGATAAATACAACTTTCCAGATAATCGATTGGTGATAAAAGGTTATGGGGGCACAAAACCTGTTGCAGACAATAAGACCCAGGAGGGCCGTTCTAAGAATAGAAGGGTAGAATTTAAAGTCATTCCATAACCATATTGATCTATCATAAAATGACCCATATCAAGGTGGTAGGAAGAAATTCCTACCACCTCTTTTTGTCTTATGTGGAGGGGAAGAATGAAATTTTTTATTGATACCGCTAACCCCGGCGAGATCCGGAAAGCTTTTGATATGGGAGTGATCGATGGTGTCACCACCAATCCCACTCTGATCTCCAAAGAAAATAAAGGTTTTATTCCCCTGATCAGAGAAATTTGTGAAATCATTCAAACACTCCCTATCAGTTTGGAAGTGTTAAGTTTAAAGGCTGAGGAAATGGTGAAAGAGGCTAAGAATCTTGCTGAAATTGGAAACAACGTGGTGGTCAAAATTCCAATGACGGCAGAAGGGTTAAAGGCAATTAAAACATTAACAGCAGAGGGAGTGAAGACAAATACCACCCTTGTCTTTTCCCCAACCCAGGCGCTCCTTGCTGCCAAGGCTGGAACCACTTATGTCAGCCCTTTTATTGGAAGGCTGGATGATATTTCGCAGACAGGAATGGACCTGATAGAACAGATTGTGACGATTTTTAAAAACTATGGGTTTGGCTCGAAAGTGATTGTCTCCAGTATTCGTCATCCCATTCATGTTCTCGAAGCGGCTCTCATTGGGGCGGATGTGGCTACGATCCCCTATAAAGTGATTGAACAGTTGGTTCATCATCCATTAACCGATATTGGGATCGAAAAATTTTTAGCAGACTGGAAGAAAGTTCCCGTAAAATAAAAAAGGGGCCTTCTTGAAAGGTCCCTTTGAGCCTCTCCATTTCGTTTGATTACTTGGGCTCTACGATGATCTGTTTGGGCTGGATCTCCCGTTTCCGTGGGAGAACAATCCGCAGCACTCCATCTTTATAGGAAGCCTTGATCCCCTCCTGATCGGTCTTCTTGGGGAGATTAAAGAGACGACGGAAAGTTCCATAAGGTCTTTCAATCTGGATATAATTTTCTTCAGAGGTATCTTTGATGAATCTTCTTTCTCCTTCAATGGTCAGGGTATTTCCCTCCACTCTAATGTCAATCTCATCTTGAATGACTTCAGGGAGGTCAATTTTCAAAACGATCTCATTTTCTCTTTCGATGATATCAACAGGAGGGGACCAAATTCCTCGGACGCCTTCCTCTTTCCAGACACGGGATAGGGTTTCATCGATGAGACGGGTCATCCGGTCTTGCATCGCCATCAGATCTCGGAAGGGTTCCCATTTTTCCAAGGTCATTCCCATCACCTCCTATAATATCTAATAAAACTATACTTCAATTGCTCAGGGATGTCAACCTCCGGGGTCCAGGCGTTAGAGGGGATGATATAAAGATTGAACCATATGGAGAGTAAGTTGCCACTATTTCAAAGGGTTAAGTCCGACAAGTGTAGCAGACATCGAAGAAGTCTTTCTGGAGTTTGGCTTGATCTCTAAATTTCTCTAACTGAAACCAAGGGGCAAAATAATTTCCACAAACTTTGCATTGTTTCATCTTTAATGTCCTTTTCCAGCGGACGATCGTTCGCTCATCCCCTTCTTCTTTCATCTTGATCACATCCACAGGACAAGCCACCACACAGGCTCCACAGGCAATACAGTTCATGGCTTCTCCTAAAAAAGGAGGGATCATCTCCCGTCGATCTCCTCGAAAGGCAAACTGAATGGCATGGGCTCCCACGACTTCTTCACAGATTCTCGAGCAAAGGCCGCAGAGGATACAATCCTTATCCTCTTGCTTAAATCGGACCGCATGAACTCCCATTTCTCGGGCCATGTCCTGAATTAACTGATCGCCGGGGCACATGGCTAAGATAAGCTCAATGATCATTCGACGGGCTCGCAGTACCTTCTCGGTCTGAGTATATACCTCAATCCCTTCAAGCACGGGATAGGTGCAAGCGGTTGTCAACCGTGTCCTTCCCCTTCTCGACACCTCTACTAAACAAAGCCGACAGGCTCCGTAAGGCCTCACCGACTCATTGTAACAGAGGTGAGGGATCTCAATGCCCGCATCCAATGCCACTTCTAAGACATTCCCACCTTCTTTTCCTTCAACGGGTTGCCCATCAATCATAAAGGGGATCATTTATTTTACCTCCACGGCTTTAAATTTACAGGCTTCGAAACACATTCCACACTTGATGCATTTTTGTGGATTGATTTTGAAAGGCTTTCCTTTCTCTTTTTTTGTCCTCTGTTTGCCGGTGATCGCTTCCGCAGGGCAGACTTTAGCACATCTGCCACAAGAGGTGCACACATCAGGGAGAATTCTGTATTGGAGAAGAGCCCGACAGACCTTTGCAGGACACCGTTTATGAAGGATATGCTCTTCGTATTCCTCTCGAAAATAACGGAGGGTGGAAAGGACCGGATTGGGAGCCGTCCCTCCCAACTGGCACAGGGAAGCCTCTGCTGTCACCCACCCTAATTCTTCGAGAAGGGTTATCTGGTCAATGGTCCCCCTTCCCTCTGTAATATCGGTCAAAATCTCATGCATCCGTTTCGTCCCTTCCCGGCAGGAGGTGCATTTCCCACAGGATTCGTCTTTGAGAAAATCCATGAAATATTTAGCCACATCGACCATACAGGTCGATTCATCCATCACAATCATCCCTCCAGAGCCCATCATCGAGCCCACTTCGGTCAACCGATCAAAATCAACAGGCAGATCCAATAGCGACTCGGGAATGCATCCTCCTGACGGCCCCCCGGTCTGGACAGCCTTAAATTTTTTTCCATCTGGAATTCCTCCTCCTACCTCATAGACAATTTCTCTTAGGGTAATCCCCATGGGAACCTCGACGAGACCTGTATTATTTACTTTGCCCACGATGGAAAAAACCTTGGTCCCTTTACTCCCTTCTGTTCCGATCTTAGAAAACCAGTCTGCTCCCCTCGAAATAATGACAGGGACATTATTCCAGGTCTCTACATTATTCAGGTTGCTCGGTTCATCCCATAGACCGCTTTCCGTCGTATGGATATGTTTGGCTCTGGGCTCTCCGACTTTCCCTTCAATCGAAGCCATCAGAGCAGTCGATTCTCCGCAAACGAATGCCCCTCCTCCCCGGAATAAATTGATCTTGAAAGAAAAGCCTGAGCCCAAAATATTGTCTCCCAAGAGTCCTGTTTTCTCGGCTTCGGCGAGGGCAATCCGAAGTTTCTGGATGGCCAATGGATATTCATCCCGAACGTAGATAAATCCCTCATGCGCTCCGATAGCATAGGCACCGATGATCATCCCCTCGATGACGCTATGAGGATCGCCTTCTAGAACACTCCGATCCATATATGCTCCGGGATCGCCTTCATCAGCATTACAGAGAACAAATTTTCTATCCCCCTTTGCCTTTCGACAGGACTCCCACTTATTTCCGGTAAGGAACCCTGCTCCTCCTCTTCCGCGGAGACCTGAACGCTTCACCTCTTCGATGATCGCCTCGGGTTTCATATCAAAAAGGGCTTTATAGAGCGAAAGATACCCCCCCCTGGCGGCATACTCTTCGATGTTATCCGGATTGATGAAACCACAATTCCTCAGGGCGATCTTTAACTGCTTGCTATAAAAAGGGATCTGATGATAATGATGGGTTCCGTCCATTCCATCAGGGATCTTGAGGATGGAATAATCCTTTGATTCGCCATCCACGATCCAATCTTCACGTTCCATCTTACACAATAATAGGTCTTCCACCACTTTGTTTTCCAACCATTGGTGAACTAATTCAGAAGATCGCTCTGGGGTCACGCCTTGATAAAAAATTCTCGGTTTTCCTTGCTCCAAGATATCGACCACAGGCTCCCTCTGGCAAAACCCAATACACCCTGTCTGACTCAAGCGGATCGGCAGTTTGCCTTTTTCCACCTCTTTTTGGATCGCTTCGTAGACTTTCCCTGCTCCGGTAGAAAGACCGCAGGTCGCCATCCCCACAGAGATCTTGGTCGTTTTGGGGTAGAGGGTTTTCAATCCCGCCTCCCTCATCTTTTCCAAATCAGATTTTGTTTGAATCTTCATCTCATCCTCATTTGAATTCTTTCAATATCGAAGGCATCTTATCCTGTGTCAACCGACCAAAGACTTCGCCATCCACAACGGCTACCGGTCCTAAGCTACAACAACCCACACAACGGACGGATTCTAAAGTGAACCGCTTATCCTTAGTCGTCTCACCAACAGAAATGCCCAAATCCCTCTCTAATTTATCTAAAATCTTAGTTCCTCCACGCACATGGCATGCCGTCCCCATGCAAACATCAATTTTATGACGCCCCCGGGGTTTAATACTGAGCGCGTTATAGAAGGTTGCAATCCTAAAAATGGTGGCCATCGGGATGCCCATTCTCTGGGAAACATATTCCAATGTCTCTTTCGGAAGATATTTTTCTTTTGACTGGATGTCCTGGAGAACAGCCAGAATCGCTGATTCCTTTGCTCCATATTGTTTCACTATGCCGTCAACCTCTGTTTGAGTCATCTCTTGCTCCCTTCGCTGCCTTCTCTTTCAACTCTTCATATTCCTTGCGAATCCTTTTCTCAATCTGTTCAATCATGTCGTCCGTAAGATGGCGAAATCTACCCTGAAGCTTGATATATTCTTTGACAGGTTTCAATTTTGGAAAATCGATACTCAGTCGATATTTTCCATGATCCACTTCATAAAGGGGAAACACACCCGTCTCTGCGGCCAGCCGGCCCAGCTTGATGGAAAGTTCTGGCGCTGACCTCCAGCCGGTTGGACAAACTGAAAGGATATGGATATAGGCAGGACCCTCAATCTCTGCAGCCTTCTTCACCTTCTGCACGAGATCAATCGGATAGCTCGGACAGGCTGTAGCCACATAAGGGATGTTATGAGCTGCCGCAATCGCTGCCATATTCTTCTTCCATGTGATCTGCCCGATCTGAACTTTTCCTGCTGGTGAAGTGGTCGTGGAAGCCCCAAAGGGTGTTGAAGAGGATCGCTGAATGCCGGTATTCATGTAAGCTTCATTATCAGTGCAAATGTAGATGAAGTCGTGACCTCTTTCGAGAGCTCCGGAGAGAGCTTGGAGCCCAATATCTGCAGTGCCCCCATCTCCCGCCATCGCCAGGGATACTATTTTTTTACGAGGGATTCTCCCCTTCCTCATTAAAACTTTCAGCCCTGCCTCAATGCCAGAAGCCACAGCGGCTGTATTCTCAAAAGCCACATGGAACCAGGGAACTCTCCATGAGGTAAACGGAAGGGGAGAGGAAACGATCTCCATACATCCTGTAGCATTTGAAACGATGACGTTCCTTCCCAATGCTTTGGCGACCAATCGGACTGCCAATACTTCGGCACAACCCTGGCATGCCCGATGACCTGGTGCAAAATATTCCTTCTGAGTTAACGTTCTGACAGCAAAAACGTTTAATTTTTCAGTCATTCTCTCACCCCGTATAGTTCGTATCCTTCTCTGTTCCCTTCTTCGATTTCAATTTCAGCCTTGTCGACCATTTTGATGAAATCGGAGGGAGCGACATCTCTCCCCGAAATTCCTGCGACGAAGTTATAGACCGATGGCCTTACGTCATACCCGTAAAGGGCTGCTTTCACTTCTGATGCCACAGGTCCCCCCATTCCAACAGAGATGGCTCGATCAATGACCACCAAATTTTTTGCCTTAAGAGCAACTTTTTTAAGGTCTTCAAAAGGGAAAGGCCTCCACAACCGAATTTTCATTAATCCAACCGATCTTCCTTCGTCCCTCAATTTGTCAACTGCCACAGAGGCTGTCTCTCCAAAGCTTCCCATGGTAACGAGAAGCGTATCCGCATCCTCCGTTTTATAAGTCTCAATGGGTCGGTAATATCGACCTGTCATATCCCCAAACGCCTTCAATACTTCTAAAATTTTTGGCATCGAAGATTGGATCGCCACCTCCTGGGCTTTCTTGGTCTCAGCAAAAATCGCAGGCAGAGCAAACGCACCCATGGTGATGGGACGATCAGGATGAAGACGGTAGAGGGGCTGATAAGGAGGTAAGAATTGATCGATCTTTTCCTGTTCAATCAATTCAAAGGGTTCGATCACATGGCTTAAAGTGAATCCATCCATGTTAATGATCACCGGAAGGAGAACCTCTCTATCCTCTGCCAGCCGATAAGAGATAAATACATGGTCATAGACTTCCTGACCATTCTCCACAAAGAACTGGATCCATCCACAGTCTCGAATGGACATGGCATCACTATGATCGTTCCATATGCTGAGGGGAGCGGAGAGTGTTCGGTTCGCAATGATCATGACAATGGGCAACCTCAGTCCAGAGGCGATATAAGTAATTTCGCTCATCAATGCCAGCCCCTGAGCACTGGTACAGGTAAAGGACCTCGCTCCTGTAGCCTCGCTTCCCACGCATACGCTTAAAGCGGAATGTTCTGATTCCACACAGAAAAATTCTGCATCCATCTCTCCATTTGCCACCAGTTCGGAAAGGTGTTCGACAATATGCGTCTGCGGAGTAATGGGATAGGCTGAGATCACATCCACATTTGCTTGCTTAACTGCTTCAGCCGCAGCGATCGATACCTCCATTCCAATTCTCTTTACCATTATTTCTCCTCCTCTTCGACCACCATTGAGATCGCTCCGGTGGGACATTCCTTGGCACAAATGCCACATCCTTTACAGTAGAAAAGGTCTGCAATAAAATAGCCCTCTTCGTTCAGATTATAAGCCATATCTGGGCAGTAGATGTAGCATAACCCGCAATGAATGCATTTCCCTTGATCGAGAATGGGCTTGAGTGACTTCCAATCCCCTGTTCGATATTGACTGGCATTGCCCGGCTCAAGGATCACATTACCAACAGGAATTTCTTTCCACGTCCATTCATACTCAGGTTTGGTCATACAGAATACCCCTTTTCACTTTAAAATTTATTGAAGGAGAGCAGTATCGTGATAGGCTCGCTCAAAAGCAGAAATGTTTTTGTCAGCGATTCGACCGAATCTCTCCTTAATGGGATGAACAAACGATTCCCTTTGCACCACCCCGGAAGCTCTCACCAACGATCCCAACATCGTAGTATTGGTAATGGGGACGCCAAGAATTTCTCTCGCAATCTTCACGGCATCCACCGCTGCGATTCGGTTTTTGATCCCCAAGATCTCCCTTACCTTCTCGGGAGAATCTTTGCTCGTGGTCACGACAAGGCCATTGGGTTTCAACCCTGCAGCCACATTGACGATGGTCAGAAGGGATGCATCCAGAACCACTACGATATCAGGTTCATAAATATTAGCCCTAATTCGAATACGCTCGTCATCGATTCGACAAAACGCCACAACAGGAGCCCCTCTTCGTTCGGGACCAAAACTGGGGAATGCCTGGGCATATTTCCCCTCCCCGATTGCCGCAAGGGCTAAAAGCTCAGCTGATGTAACCGCTCCCTGGCCTCCCCTTCCGTGAAATCGAATTTCAATCATTTGATTCTCCTAAATTTATTCAAAGAAAATATCTTTTAAATATTCTGAATTGATTATTAATAAAAACTAATAAAATCAAATAGTTAAATCTTATAAAAAATCTCAAATTTTACTCAAATATTTTCAATCTTTCATTTTGCGTTAACGTTAACCCATATTCATCATATTGTCAATAAAAAAATTTAAATTTCTCTTCGGCCTTCAAGAGCCTTTGTCAATGTCATCCCATCTGAGTACTCAATCTCGCTTCCCATAGGAATTCCATAAGCAATCCTGGTTACTTTAATCGAAAGGGGTCTTATGAGATCCGTAAGATAAAGGGCCGTTGTTTCACCTTCCACCGTTGGGTTGGTGGCAAGGATTACTTCGGAAATCTTTTCCCTCTGAAACCTTTCCATCAACTCTTTAATTTTAAGGTTCTCCGGCCCAACTCCCTCTAAGGGTGATATGGTTCCATGGAGTACATGGTATCTCCCTTTAAAAACACCTGTGTTTTCGATAGCGATGAGGTCATTGGGCCCTTCCACTACACAAAGAACCTCTCGAACCCGCTGCTCATCTTGACAGATCCAGCAAGGATCCTCATCGGTGAGATTAAAACAGATTGAGCAAAGACGAATCTTTTCTTTAACATCTAAAATGGCTCTTGCCAATGCCTGAGCTTCGGACAGATTGCTCCGCAAAATATGGAAGGCTAATCTTGAAGCGGTTTTTTTCCCAATTCCTGGTAGTTTTGACAGGGCCTCAATGAGATGATCGATGGGTTTTGCGTAGGAAGACATATTCCTAAATTCTTTCTGGCATAAAGGGATATTGGAATCATGGGCAGTGAAACAGGATTTAAACTCAATATCACGCTA
Source organism: Syntrophaceae bacterium (assembly GCA_013388645.1). Lineage (GTDB taxonomy): Bacteria > Desulfobacterota > BSN033 > BSN033 > UBA1163 > UBA1163. Next base: position 10,436 of record JACAEV010000243.1, read on the forward strand.
TTCCATCTTTTTAATATCCCAATATTTTGTTTATAAGAGTCCTGGTATGTTAAGGCCACCCGTCACCTTTTTCATCTCCTCCGTCATCATCTCTTGAGATTTTCGGATGGCTTCGTTCACAGCGGCAATCAATAGATCTTGCAACATCTCGACGTCTTCTCGGCTGACCACTTCTGGATCGATCCGGATGCTCTGGATTTCCTGTTTTCCATTCATCACGATGGTCACCATTCCTCCTCCGGAACTGGCCTCCACCGTCCTTCCACCCATCTCCTCTTGAAGTTGTGAAATCTTAGCATGAATCTGCTGAGCCTGTTTCAATATGTTTCCTAAACCTTTTGTCATGAGTCTCTCTCCTTATCTTTTGAAAAAAATATTTCACCTTGTGTAGGAGTTACATTTTAAAATAATTTCATCGATGGAGAAAGTGCCACACTGGAATCTCCAAGAGGGCTTAACCCTCAACAATCTTCCCATTAAAGAGACGAAGGGCCTCTTGGATCAAGGGGTTCTTTGCCCCCCCCTCCTCGGATCGCTCCTCCCATTCACGGCGAATATCCTCTCCCATGTTCGGCCTTACCCTTTCCTTTGATCCAATTTCTTGTTTCAATGATGAAATGATGACTTTCGTCTTCCTTTGTAAATATTCATGACAGACCGATTCTAATTGGCTCCGATTCTCTCTTTCTAACATTCTTTCGTAGTGAAATGAATTCTCATCGAACCCGATCTCAATTTTTTCGTCCGTTAGGTGAACAAGATTTCCCAAAGCCAAAAAGGATCCTAAAATAGGATTTTTGGCTCGTGTAAAATCAACCAACCCTCTCCATTTTTCTTCTAAAATTTCAGGAGAAGGGTGGTCCATTATTTTTTCCGTCCCGAAATGCTTCAAATTCTCCTTTTTCTCATAAGTGTCTTTTTCATCCGTTTTAAACTTCGACTTAAAAAACGCCTGTTGCTTCCCTTTATCTTTTTTCGCACCTGCTGAGGGAGTGACTTCCTTCACAATCGGCGAGGTTTTCTTCTCCTTTCCTTCTTGAGAGAATTCCCTACGTTCTAAGACCTCCAACTTCTTAATCATCTCATCGATCGGGAGGAGGGGCTGCAGTGTGGCCATTCGAACCAACGTCATCTCCAACATGGTTCGAGGAAAAGTGGCCTGGGCGATCTCTTGTTCCCCTTTCAAAAGGAGATTAAAGAGATGGTTTAAGTGATCAAATTGGAATTTCTCAGCTTGCTTTTTATGGAAGGCTAACTCTTCTTCCGACAATTCCATGAATCCCTCTGGATGTGAACTGACTTTGATAAGAATTAAATTTCGAAAAAATTGGAGAAGTTCTCGACAGAAATGCTGAAGATCATATCCAAATTGGTAGATGGTTTCGACGATCTCTATACACCGCTGCACATCCTTATTGGCAATGGCTTCTATGGTACCGTTGAAAATGTTCCAATCGATGAGTCCCAACACTTCAACAACGTCCTCATCTCCGATATGTTCCCCTGCATAAGAGATGACCTGATCAAGAAGGCTTTGAGCGTCCCGAAGGCTTCCTTCTGACTCGCGTGCAATCGAAAGAAGGCCTCTTTGACTGATCTGGATTTTCTCCTCCTCCACGATCCGATTCAGACTTTCAATGATGTCTTTCAATGGAATTCTTTTAAAATCATAACGCTGGCACCGTGAAAGGATTGTCGCTGGGATTTTGTGAGGCTCGGTGGTTGCAAAAACAAAGATGACATGTGGGGGAGGTTCTTCTAAGGTCTTCAGCAAGGCATTAAAGGCCTCACGGGTCAGCATGTGGACTTCATCGATGATATAAATCTTATAACGACTCTTAGCGGGGGTGTAACGAACATTTTCCCTCAACTCTCGAATTTCATCAATTCCTCGATTGGACGCTCCATCAATCTCCATTACATCCATAGAAGACCCGTTGGTAATCTCTTCACAGGTCTTACAATGGTTACAAGGATTAATGTGGGGGCCTGTGTCGCAGTTCAAGGCCTTTGCTAAAATGCGAGCAGTAGAGGTCTTACCGACCCCTCTTGCTCCGGTGAATAAAAAAGCATGAGCGATACGTTTTTGTGAGATGGCGTTTTGTAAGGTTCGAGTGATATGTCGTTGCCCAACCACCTCTTCAAAAGTTTGTGGTCTCCACTTCCTCGCTAACACCAAATATGGCATTTTTCCCTCTAAACCTTGAGCCTCAGTCCTATATCGTTAAAAGAACTTGTTGATAGCCAGGCTACCCTGCGGCACACAAAGGGGATTACTACCGCTGCTTCCTTCCGGACCTGACGGGGTTTGTAATCTTTTGTTGCGCAGGACCCGACTATCAACAAGATTTCACTACGTGAAATACTATAAACAATTAACTTTTAACTATTAACAGCTCTAAGTTAAGGGAACCTCTAATAATTCCTAATTCGTCACTCCCGCCCCGTATCAAGTACGGGGTAAACTCCAGCGGGAGTCCAGTAATTTCAAAAGGTTATGGATTCCTGCTTCCGCAGGAATGACA
>JACAEV010000054.1 GCA_013388645.1 Syntrophaceae bacterium
ACCCCGCCTAAAAACAGCAATGTATTGGTCAACATCAGCGGGCAAGAACTCAATCGAGAGGAGATGATCAAACTCGATCTGCATATCACCAATAAGGTAAGTATTGACTGGAAGAATGTCATGCTTGCCGCAGTTGAGAAGAGGAATTTTCTGGAGAAGAAAGCTAAGGAGTATGAAGCCAATGCAGGGGAGTATATTCGTCCAATCTGTCTCGTTCAGGTTGAAAGGACAGGCAAAGATCAGAAAGGCACGAAATATATTCATGCAGAGGATGTAAAAGAATATCTGATCAAACAGTGCGGAATTTCAGAAGAAGAGATAGCCATAAAAAGCAGCGAGAAAGACGATATTGAAGGGATGGATCTTTTAAGCAAGGACTGCCCGATCCGCTTCATCATTACGAAGCAAGCATTACAGGAGGGTTGGGATTGTGCCTTCGCCTATCTCCTTACTATTCTTACCAATCCGAGCTCACAGCTTAGCATCACTCAACTCGTGGGGAGAATTTTGAGACAACCCAAAGCGAGAAAGACAAAGATTAAAGAGCTGGATGAGAGTTACGTCTTCTGTTTACGGCAGAGGGCGACAGAGCTTTTAGAAAATGTGAAAAGAGGATTTGAAACTGAGGGCCTTGGAGATCTGGCCGGAAGGGTCTTGATGGAAGAAGGAGACAAGGAGATTGTAGAGGCAACAAAAGAGAGGGCGGTGGGTTACAGAGAAAGGTTTAAGAAATTTGAAGGGAAGCTTTACTTACCCAAATTCATCATTCAGGAAAAAGATGGCTGGCGTGAGGTCAATTATGAAATGGACATTTTGAGCAGAATTGATTGGAATAGGGTATCGATTGAATCATTAAAGGATATTTCGCTTGCGAAATTGAGACCTGAAGAACATGAGATTATTGTGGGGTTGAGCGAAGACATAAAGGAACTGATTAAAGAGAAAGGAAGGGTGTCCAAGGAAGGTGGATTGGAAATTAACCGAGTCTTTATGACCAGACAGATTTTGGATGTGGTTCCCAATCCATGGGTGGCCTTCGAGATTTCTAAAAAAGTGATTGACCTCTTTTTGATAAGGAACGACGAAGAGACGGTAGCTAACAGCCTCGTTTTCATCATTGAGGAGTTGAAAAAGCATCTGATCAAAGAACGGGACAGATTAGCAGAGGGGGTGTTTAAAGACCTCATAGAGAAAAAGGTTTTATGGTTTTTCCTCCTTTCTGATAAAGGCGGCTATAAATTGCCATCCAGCATAAAAGTGAAAAATACCTCCAAGGCACTTATAAGGTCAGATCATACACCCATCCAGAGAAGCCTCTTTGATTTTGTTCCGGAGGATGAGTTTAACGAGTTGGAAAAGTCCGTTGCCCTCTATCTTGATGAACAGGAGAGGCTTTTATGGTGGTATAGAAACTTATCGAGGCAGGATTATTATGTTCAGGGATGGAAGAAAAATAGGGTGTATCCCGATTTTATCTTCGCCGATACGGATCATAAAAAACAAGACGATTATAGTAAGGTCTATGTCATTGAAACAAAGGGCTTGCATCTTAAAAACGAGGACACGGATTATAAGAAGGATGTTTTTTCCTTTTGCAATAAATTGGGGAAGCAGAAGGATTGGCGAGATTTGAATTTGGAATTTAAAGAAAAAAGAGTGGAATTTCAGGTCGTTTTTGAAGATGAGTGGAAGAGACGGATCAACCAAATATTTGAAACCTAAATCATTATCATCATTTCTAACACATTTATTGTGTTCATTTGATGGGGAAGGATGATCAAGGTCGGGACAAGCGGGTTTTCTTTTGCGGATTGGAAGGGGACGGTCTATCCTCAAGGTCTGCCGGAGAGGGAGATGCTCTCTTTTTATGAGAAGGAGTTGGGGTTCAATGCCCTCGAGGTGAACTTCACTTACTATACCCTTCCTTCTCAGAAGAGTTTTTCTGCAATGTCCCGGAAGACCTCCTCCAATTTTGAATTTTTCGTAAAATCGTTCAAAGGAATGACCCATGAGATTCGAAATCAGGAAACCGGCGAGATCGTGGATAACCGCGAGACCTTCCAGAAGTTTAAATATAGCCTCGAACCTCTGATCGGAGAAGGTAAACTGGGAGGGGTCCTGGCCCAGTTTCCCTATGGGTTTTTTCCGAATCGGGAGAATATCGGCTACCTCGAACGATTCAAGGAGGCGATGGGAGACATCCCTCTCGTGCTCGAATTCCGGAACCATACGTGGCTGAAGGAGGGGACTTTTGAGTTTCTGTCGAAGAACGGCGTTGGTTTTTGCATTGTGGATGAACCCAAACTACCGAAGCTGATGCCCTACATTCCGAGAGCGACTTCCGACATTGGTTATTTCCGGTTTCACGGCAGAAATCCGAACTGGTTCAATGTTCCCACTTCGGTAAGGTATGATTATCTCTACAGCGAGGGGGAGCTGAAAGAGTTTTTCCCGGACATCAAAGACATTTCTAATAAGACGGCAAAGACCTTTATCTTTTTTAATAATTGCCATGCCGGCTCCGCAGCGAAAAACGCCACTCAGATGGCCAAACTCCTTATGGACGAGAAGGATTGAAGGAGGAAGCGTGACTAAGATCGATTTTAAAAAAGGGGAAGGGCTTATCCCGGTAATCATCCAAGACGACTCAACCGGTGAAGTTCTGATGTTAGCTTATATGAATCAAGCCTCTTGGAAAAAAACGCTGGAGACGAAGAAGGCGGCCTTCTGGTCACGGTCTCGAAAAAAAATTTGGGTCAAGGGAGAAACCTCAAAACATTTTCAGGAGGTGAAAGAGATTTACCTCGATTGTGATGGGGACGCCCTTTTGCTCAAAGTGAATCAGATAGGAGGAGCAGCTTGCCATACGGGTTATCGGAGCTGTTTTCATCAACGATATCGAGAAGGGACATGGGAGGTCGTTGGCAAGAGAATCTTTGACCCGAAGGAGGTATATAAAAAGTGAACGTATTGAAAGTTGGAATTCCAAAAGGGAGCCTGGAGAGTGCGACCATTGAACTTTTTAAGAAATCGGGTTGGAAGCTTTCGGTCAGTTCGAGAAGTTATTTCCCCATCGTGGATGATGATGAGATCCGCTGTACCTTGGTGAGGGCCCAAGAGATGTCCAGGTTTGTAGAGATAGGGACTTTGGATATGGGATTGACCGGGAAGGATTGGATATTGGAAAACGGTTCCGATGTCATCGTCGTCCAGGATCTGATTTACTCCAAAACCAGCGCTTCCCCTGCCCGATGGGTCTTGGTGGTGGCAGAGGATTCTCCCGTTCGACAATTGAAGGATTTGGAAGGGAAAAAAATCTTTACTGAGCTGGTCAATTTTACCAAACGATACTTTGCCGAACGAAACGTCAGGGTGGATGTAGAATTTTCATGGGGGGCGACCGAAGGGAAGGTGATCGAAGGATTATGTGATGCTGTCGTCGAAGTGACAGAAACCGGAAGTACACTGCGGGCGAATAAACTTCGTATCGTGGAGGAACTCCTCCAGACCAACACTCAGCTGATTGCCAATCGGGAGTCCTATCGAGATCCGTGGAAAAAGGAAAAGATTGAACAGATCTCCCTTCTTCTTCAGGGAGCCCTCCGAGCCGAAGGCATGGTTGGTCTTAAGATGAACGTTTCAGCCAATGATCTCAATAGCGTGATTGAGATTCTACCCAGCATTACGGCACCCACAGTTGCCAATCTCTTTCAAACGGATTGGTTTTCTGTAGAGACGATCATCTCTGAGAAGGTCGTTCGAGAACTCATCCCTAAATTACAAAAACGAGGGGCCGTGGGGATCATCGAATATCCCCTCAATAAAGTGATCTGAGAAGAGAGGGGTTTTGTCCAACGGGTGTGGTAAAGATGCCCGGATTGTTAGTCAATGGTCACGTTTCTCGTCTTTTCATTCTTTGAAGGTGACCTTAAACCGAAATCGAAACGGGCTTCGTAACCGTAACCTAACGCCCAGATATTCGGTAGGAACTTCAGGACCGATTCAGCAGCCCTACGACTTCCATGTGATAGCTCTGTGGGAACATATCAATGAGGCTGAGCTTTTGAAGAACATATCCCTTTTCGTTGAAGCGCCGGAGATCCCGCGAAAAGGTCGTGGGATCGCACGAGACATAAACCATTCTTTTAGGTTTCAATCTGACCATCTGGTCTAAGACCGTCTTACACCCTATCCGGGGTGGGTCAAGGACGATGCAATCAGGGCTTTCTCTTTCCCAATTTTCCAAAACCTCTTCTGTCCTTCCATGAATCAAATCGCAATTTCTGATTCTGTTTTGTTCCGCATTGAACCGAGCGTCCTCCGTGGCCACTTTATTTTCTTCGATTCCAAAGACCTTTTTCGCCACCAGGGCTAATGGAAGGGTTAGATTTCCGACCCCCGCGTAAAGGTCAAGGACCGTCTCCTCTTCTCTCGCTTCTGAGAATTGAAGAACGGTCTGAATTAATCTTTGATTCTGTTCGAGATTGATTTGAGAAAAACTTCCCGGAGAGATTCGAAATTTAATCTTTTCTCCCTCTCCCTTGTGATTCAAAGAAATCGTCAAGTTTAGAGCTGGGTCCCCGCAAAAGGCATTTCCTTCTTTTTTTGTCATCACGATTCCTTTAAACATAAGGTGATTTTGCAAAAAATCCTTTAAGACATTTTCGATCCCTCGCTCAGAAGAAGAGAAATGAAGGAGGAGGACCCCCTTTCCTTCGTCTGGGGATACGTTTATTTCAATTTCTTTTGTTTGGGAAAATGAGGAAGACATCTTTCGAATGGATGGGAGCATCTGGTTAATGATCGGATGCGCGATCGGACATTCCTGTATCTCCACAATCTGGTGCGTTTTTTGCTTGAGATAACCTAATTTTTCCCCTTGAACTTTCAGTTGAACTCTGCTCCGATAACCATAAGATTTTGGTGAAGGGAAAACCCTCACAGGAGGAATTTCCTTTAAGCCCCCTAACCTGATCAGGATATCTTTAAAAATCTTTTCTTTTAACTCCCCTTGAACGCAGTAATCGATATGTTGCCACTGGCACCCTCCGCATACCCCAAACGAGGGGCACAGGGGAGTGACCCTCCAGGGAGCAGGTTTGATCATCTGGACGATCCTCCCCATAGAGTATCTCTTTTTCTCTTCCATCAGCTCAATCCATGCCTCATCGCCCGTCATCGTATGAGGGACGAAGACCACTTTACCTTGAACCCGAGCCACTCCATATCCTTTAAAAGCGACTGATTCAATTCGCACCCGAATTTTTTTAGCCATGTTTTAAAAATAGCATGGAGGTCAATGAGATGCAATGGATTCGAGGAAGGCATGGGTTCCATGCAGAGACCTCACGGATTGACATCTTTTTATGATTTTGTTAGTTTTAATCACCAATACAGAGGGGATGACGAATCAGGATGACCTGGTTTAAAAAAAGTGAAGAAGAAAAAGGGTGGAAAGAAAAACGAGAGGAGCTAAAACCTTCTGATCAACTTTGGGTGAAATGCAACTCTTGCAATGAGATCATCTACCGTAAAGTGATCGAACGAAATTTCCAGGTTTGTCCTAAATGTAATTATCATTTTCAGATTCCTGCCCGGAAGAGAATCGATTGCGTTGTCGATCCTGGGACCTTCATTGAATTTGATGCCGAGCTTGTCTCCGCCGATCCGTTGGAATTCAAGGATATCAAACGATACCCCTCTCGAGTGAAAGAATCCCAAGAGAAAACAGGGCAAAAGGATGCCATCCTCTGCGGAGAGGCAACGATCGAAGGTCAACCCGCTATGATTGGTATTTTTGAGTTTAATTTTATGGGGGGAAGTCTGGGGTCAGTGGTAGGGGAGAAGATTACCCGTTTGATCGAGCGGGCTGTCGAAAAGAGAATCGGCGTCGTCATCTTTTGTGCCTCAGGAGGGGCAAGGATGCAGGAAGGTATCCTTTCCTTGATGCAGATGGCTAAGACCAGTGCTGCCTTGGCGAAACTCCAAGAGGCAAAAGTGCCTTATATTTCCGTCTTAACCGATCCCACCACCGGAGGAGTTTCCGCCAGCATTGCCATGTTGGGCGACGTCATTATTGCAGAGCCAAAAGCGATGATCGGATTCGCCGGTCCGAGGGTCATCAAGGAGACGATTCGAAAAGAGCTTCCAGAAGGATTCCAACGGGCCGAATATCTTCTCGAGCATGGAATGATTGACCTGATCGTGGAACGGAAAGATCTGAGACACACACTGGCTTCACTGTTAGAAATGCTTCAGTCAGGAAGTTAAAGGGAATAATGGATCCATGGTCCAAGACACATATCAACAATCCCTTCACTATCTTTACGGTCTCGAAAAGTTTGGGATGATCTTCGGGCTGGCTCAGGTTAAAAGGATTCTCGAAGCTATTGGAAATCCCCATCGAGATATTCAAACCGTCCACATCGGCGGGACAAATGGGAAAGGGTCGACAGCGGCGATGGTGAGCGCGATTCTCCAGAAAGAAGGGTATCGAGTAGGCCTATACACTTCCCCCCATCTCATTCGGTTTACGGAACGGATCAAGGTGAACGGCAAGGAAATCGAGGAAGAGGAAGTAGCCCAACTGACAGGGTGGATGAGAAAGGAAATCGAGGCAGCGAGCATCACCCCCCCCTTCACTTTTTTCGATTTTACCACCGCCATGGCGCTCCACTATTTTAAACAAAACTGGGTGGATGTGGCCATTTTAGAAGTAGGATTAGGAGGGAGATTGGATTCAACGAATGTGGTGAACCCACTGCTCTCCATCATCACCAATATTGCTAAAGACCATGAGGAATATTTAGGCAAGAGTATCTTAAAGATTGCTCGGGAGAAGGCAGGAATAATCAAAAGGGGGAGACCTCTCATCACTGCTGTCGAGCAACCCCGCGTGCGACGTCTCTTTTCAGAAATTTGCATGGCGAAGGCCTCACCTTATTATCAGGTGGGAAAAGAATTTCGATATGCCCGAGGGGATGATGGGGATTTTCATTACGAAGGCCTCCATCGGAAATTGTGGGGGATTCATCTCAATCTTATGGGTTTTCATCAGGTGGTCAATGCAACGACCGCCCTTGGAGCCATAGAGGTTTTGGAAGAATTGGGATATCGTATCTCCGCCGATGCAATGATGAGTGGGTTGAAAGAGGTGGATTGGCCAGGCAGATTGGAGATGGTTTCTTCTTCTCCCCGCGTGCTCCTCGACGGCGCTCACAATCCAGCCGGAGCCCTGGTTCTCAAAGCAGCCTTAGAAAAGGAATACCAATATCGACACCTCAATCTTCTCATTGGTATTATGAAAGACAAAGACATTCCATCCATGCTTCATCTCTTAGCTCCTCTGGCAGATCGTATCATTCTTACCCAACCCCATACAGACCGTGCGATGCCTCCTTCCTTACTCAAAAAGGCATTAGGGCAGAATGGAAAAAAAGCCGAAATCGCTGAAGAGTTTCAAGAAGCCATTGAAAGAGGACTTTCTCTAACTCAAGAAGACGATCTCCTCTGTATCACAGGGTCGCTTTATACGGTTGGGGAAGCGAGAGCCTATTTCCATCCTAAGAGGAGGTCATGAAAATCTACCCTTTCATAATGAGTTTTTTCTTTCTCATCATCCTCATCACTTCTCCCTTTTCAATTGATGCAAAAGTGGGAATGGGAGTGGGAGAGGTGGACGTGACGAAGGGAGAAGGACCGGTTGACATTGAAGCCGATGAGCTCACCTATGATCGAGAGACACAAATTTATGAGGCACATGGCCAAGTGGAGGTGTATCGAGGGGATTTTTCTCTCAAGGCTGATCATGCTCGATTGAATATGGAGACCAAAGATTTAGTGGCGTGGGGAAACGTTTTACTTAGAGAGGGTGAGGATGTGATTGAATGTCAGCGCCTCGAAGTCAATTTAGAGACCCAATTGGGGAAAATTCATCAAGCCAAGCTCTTTTTAAAAGACCAGAATTTTCATATCACCGGCAAAGAGTTAGAGAAATTAGGGGAGAACCATTATCGGATAAGAGAGGGTTCATTGACCACCTGCGACGCGAAGCGGCCTCCCTGGAAATTTTCGGTCAAGGAGTTGGAAGTGAAAGAGATGACCCATGGAGGATGGGGAATTGCTAAGGGTGCCCTCTTTCATCTTGAGGATATTCCAGCTCTTTATTTCCCCTGGGTGACGTTTCCTGTGAGACAGGAACGACAGACCGGTTTTCTCATTCCTCAAGTGGGATATTCCAGCGATTACGGTCCTGAGGCGAAAGTCGGCTTTTATTGGGCCTTTGCAAAAGATATGGACGCCACATTCACCTTGGACTACTTGGGGGAGAGGGGATTCAAAGAAGGCCTGGAATACCGCTATGCCCTTACTCGAGACACCAAAGGGCAAATCAATTTCTACTTCATCGATGATCAAGCCTTTGAAAAAAACCGCTATGCCTTTTTAATCCAGCACGAACAGAAGTTACCTTATGATTTTTATCTTAAAGGGGACATCTATTATGTGAGTGATCATCAATACCTCAGTGATTTTAACGAAGATATTCGAGAGGCGAAGATTGATTCGAGGAGCACAAGACAATTGAGGTCTGTCCTTTTTGGGGGAAAGAACTGGGATCAATTCAGTTTCATCGTTGACAACGAGGTGTTTGATAATCTGTTGCAGGTCAGTAATGACGAGACAACCCAGATTCTCCCAAAGATCAGTTTTTATGCGCATCCTCAATCTATTCCCGGGACCCCCCTCTTCTTTGATCTGGCTTCCTCCTACATCAACTTTTGGCGGGAAAAGGGGGTTGAAACACAACGGGGGGACCTATTGGCCAAGCTCTCTTACCCCGTAAGATTGTTTAATATATTGAAGTTTGAATCGGATATCGGGGTGAGAGGGACCTATTACAAACCGTCTTATAATTATTATCATTATAATAATATCCTGATTCCGAATAAAGAGACTGGAATCCTCGAACCTGTCGACTCTACCGATCATCATCCTGGACTTCAATACCGTAAACCAGAATCGAGAGAGACCCTGGAAGCGGGGTTGCGTTTATCAACCGAGTTTTACCGAATCTACGATGGGGAGATGATTTCAAAAATATCCAATTTTTTTAAGGTGTCGAAGTGGATGCATACCATTGAGCCGATGATCCATTACCAGTACAGCCCTCGGGTGAATCAGAAGGATATCCCTATCTTTGATGAAGTAGACCGAATTCCCTA
>JACAEV010000247.1 GCA_013388645.1 Syntrophaceae bacterium
CCTTCGTAATCGCTGACGTCAACGTCGTCTTCCCATGATCCACATGTCCAATCGTCCCCACATTCACATGCGGCTTCGTCCTCTCAAACTTCGGCTTCGACATGGCTCAAACCCTCCTTATCTTTCTAAAAATCCCTCGTTCATCTTTTTCTCTGGAGCCCACGACCAGGATTGAACTGGTGACCTCATCCTTACCAAGGATGTGCTCTACCAACTGAGCTACGTGGGCCAAAAAGTTTACCCCATTAAAGGATCTAGGGGGTCCATTAAACCCTGCCGGATTTATTTAGTATACAACAGGGTGAAAAAATGGAACATCATTTCTACTGGGGTAAAGAAAAACCTGTCAACATTAAATAGACAGGCTGACCCACTATATGATAACATAATTAACAAATAACATTATCTCTATGGAGCGGGAAACGGGGATCGAACCCGCGACCCTCAGCTTGGAAGGCTGATGCTCTGCCAACTGAGCTACTCCCGCATTTAAAAAATAAACCAAACCTGACGAAGGATAATAAAGAAGAAAAATAATACTGAATCATAATTTTTTACATTAGGCAACCTCTAAAAATGTCATTCCTGCGGAAGCAGGAATCCATAAGCTTTTGAAATTACTGGACTCCCGCTGGAGTTTACCCCGTACTTGATACGGGGCGGGAGTGACGAATTAGTAATTATTAGAGGTTCCCATGATATATATAAACATTTCCTGATGAAGATCAGAATTTAAGGTCGCCGAACCTCATTCCCCTCCTTTCGTCGGGGAAAGGTTCTCATCCTCCATCTTATTGCCAAATAATAATACTGGTGGAGAGGGGAGGATTCGAACCTCCGAAGGCATCGCCAACAGATTTACAGTCTGTCCCCTTTGGCCGCTCGGGAACCTCTCCGCCTCTAAATCAATTTTATCGATTTAACATTTCCTCCTGATTAAGAAAAAGATAGGAAAATCAAAGAGTTATATTAGTGGAAAAAGGAATTTATAGAAATCATCTTATAATTAATAACAAAATATGATTTTTTTGTCAAGAAATTTTTAACAAAATTTTTAAATTTTTAAAAAAGAAATTTTAAAAAATTCTAATTGAAAATATATCGCATAAAAAACTCTATCATTATAGGGCTGAGATATTTGGATTTTACGTTTTAAATTGATGGGTGAAAATTCTTAAGACCTCACTCAGTGTTGAAAGATTTGCGATCTCTACCGATCCAACCAGTAGGTAATGCGATATTTTTTTCAGCTTACCCCAAGATTTTCAAAACCAAAACTTCTCTCTAATGATCCATAATTTAAGGTATTTCAAAACATGCTCTGCTTGCAATTATCAAATGGCTAATCTGTTATCGTGAATTTAAAGACAGATTTATTTCTAGCTCATGCAAAAAAATAGGGTTACTTTATACTTTTCATCTTTGGTGAAATTATTTAACCATAATTATTTTTACTTAAGAAAATCAAATAGTATTTTCACAAAAATTCAGGAATAAATCCTATATGAATTTAGTTATTTTTACCCCCTTATTAATAACTAATTGATAATATTAAATAATTATAAAAAAAATAATGCTTGACAAAGTAGACTCTTTTGAATATATTAATAATGAAAGGTTGTTATTGTAGGTTTTTTCTTTTTCTATATAGGAGGTGGTCCATTTAGCCGGAGGGGCTTTTAACGATTTTTTTGAATAAATACACCCTTTCCATGGACTAAGAATGGAGAGGGTTTTTTGTTAAAATAGAAAGGGGTAAAATTTTCGTGAAAAATAATAAGTCAAACAATAAAAAAGGAGAGGAATTAATTTTGCAACCTGTTCAATCCTCATCTCTTTTTACTGAATCTTCGGCTTCTCTTCCCTCTATGAAAAGCTCTTCATATGTACAAGGAGAGTTAGAGGAGACAATAGAGGATCTAGATCTTCAGGTCGACGAAGAGGAATTAGTCGTCGAAGAAGCGGATGAAATTTCAACGGACCAGATCTCCCAAGAAGAAATTATTTTTCAACCTCAGGATATCACATGGGAATATCTAAAAGGTCTTGAAAAAATAACCCTTCTTACACCGGAAAAGGAAGTGGAATTGGCTAAAAGAATTAAGGAAGGGGAACGACAGGTAAAAATTCTCGAAACCAAAACGAATCGCTTAAAATCCCAACTGCATTCTTCTCCAAATCCAAAAAATGGAAAACGAAACCAAAACGGGCAAAATTATAAATTAAGGAAAAAAAATGGAAAAAAATTAAAACCAACTCCTTCGGAAATGAGAGAAAAGAACCTTCAATATAAAAAGATGTTTCATCAATATCAACAGGCACTCTTTGATGTACAACAAGCAAAAAATGAATTAATCCAGGCCAATCTTCGGTTAGTGGTCAGCATCGCCAAACGGTATGCTAACCGGGGACTCTCTTTTTTGGACCTGATCCAAGAAGGAAATCTTGGTCTCATCCAAGCGATGGTTAAGTTCGACTATACAAAAGGTTTTAAATTCAGTACCTATGCCTCCTGGTGGATCCGGGCGGCCATCTTGAGGGCTTTTGCAGAAAAGTCGAGGACGATCCGCATCCCCAACTACCTTTTTGAAATTAAGGGAAAATTGATGAAATCCTTTAAAGATTTGGTAAAAAAGTTGGGTCGGGAGCCTACCTCTCAGGAACTATCCAAGGATAGTGGAATACCCTTAAATGATGTTGAAAAGATTCTCAACCTCATCGAAGAACCCATATCCTTAGATATGTCCATTGGGGAAGAGGATAGCACGCTTGAAGATCTTATCCCTGATGAAAAAAGCCTCTCCCCCAGTGATTGTTTGCTGGAAAAGGATTTAACTGATCAGATCCACAAGCTACTATCTGGTCTCTCGCCGCGGGAGGAAAAAATTCTCCGGCTCCGTTTCGGCATTGGAGAAGATGGGGAATGCACTCTTGAAGAAATTGGCAGGCAGTTTGGGCTGAGTCGAGAAAGAATTAGGCAAATCGAAGCCAAAGCGCTTGAGAGGTTGAGAGATCCTAAACGCTATAAAGAAATTAAAGAATATTTTGAATGATTTTTTATGGACAAAAGGGAAGGGGCATCCATGAACTTTTAGTTTGGATTGCCCCTTTTTTTTTAAAAAGAGATTTATTCTTCTAACCGGATGGCTTCGACCGGGCAATTTTCTGCTGCCTCTTTGCAGGCCTTCATAACCACCTCAGGAACCTCATCGACTTTGACACAAACCTTGTCATCATTCATTTCAAAAACCTCTGGACATTCCTCCACACACAGCCCGCAACTAATACAGGAATCCGCATCAACCCTTACTTTCATCAAATGCCCTCCTCTCTATTTTTAATCGATGATCGATCATCATTTCCTCTTATTCAAGTCAATTTTCTGAATTTATTTATCATAGAGGTATTCTTAAGGCTCTACTTTAATAAATCTTCAGCGAACTTCCAACCCCTTAAACGGCCTTCATTAATTCTTCTGATAATCCCTTCGCAGGCCCTTTCAAAATCTTCAAACAGATCTTCCAAAACCAAAACAAGCCTTTCGATACCCTGTATTTCCTTCACTTCAAGATGATTCGCATTGAATTTTGGTTTTTCAGTTCTTCGAATCAACTTTAACCGTGGCCTTGGTAACATGACATACAGGAAGCTGCATCGAAAGTTCTCGTACAAGTCAAATGCCTTGCCTGTTCCTTGATTGAATGGATGATACGACGTTGGAAAAAGATCCTCAATCGCTCTTCGGAACCGCGGGGCACTTAAGCCCTTCCCAGAAAAAGGTTCTGAATCAAGGCAGGCCCCTAAAAATTCAATTCCCTGACAGATCAGGTTAAAAGAAATATAGGGATGTTCCCCAGCCTGTTGAATTTCCTTAAATTCGTCGATTAACACCTTTTGGATAAAATCCGAAATTCTCATCCAATACGCCCCGCGACCCTAAATTTAAACCAATTTGAGCCATTTCAATTTATTGCCAAAGATAAATTCGTGGTTCAAAAACCACTCGCCTTTTTGGTGAAAAGGTAAGATATTGACCTCACCCAATGAATTTAAGAAATCCCTTTAAAGCATTAAGGTTTATAATATTCGATGTCGATAGCTCAGGCAAAAGCCATCGTCCATCGTCACACTCAGGATGACCGTGTCAAAGTCGGGGTGTTTTCGAATCATTTCCAAGTAATCTTTCATAAAGTGGGCTTGTCGAATGGCATTGTGGACGGCAAGGAGTCCACCCGGGACAAGTTTCTTCGGAAAAAGTTTTTTAAAGTAATCCACTTGTCCTTCTTTGTCGGCATCCATAAATACGAAATCAAAAGGTCCCACAAGCTTTAACACTTCCTCATGTGCATCGCCCCTGATACAGTTTACACGTTGCGACAATCCCGCTTCGTTTATGTACCTTCGCGCTAAATCGTATCGCTCCCTATTGATTTCAATTGTGGTCAATCGGCCACCGGTCTCTTCTAACCCAAGTCCCATCCAAATGGCTGAAAACCCATGTGAGGTGCCTAATTCAAGGACATTCTTTGCACGGACCGCCTTCACCAGGAAATGTAAGAACTCTCCGTCTTTGCGAGGAACACTCCAAAATTCGAAACCTCTCGAATCCATGTCATCCAGCAATCGTTTCAGCTTAACTAAATTGCGTTTGACCGGTGGTGGGTTATCTTCTTTCGCATCCACAAAGGTCAAGGGAGTGTGTGTGATCGCTCCAAAGAGGCTCACTGCTCCGATGGTTTTAAGAGCCTCTCGACGTCGAATTGGTTGTTTAAATCCCATGTGACCTCCTCTTCTCTGATTAAATGATATTTTACTCGATTACCAAACAATGCTCAACCATCATACCCTAAAAGATAATGACCAGTTTTCACCTCTCAATATATTAGGAAAAATAGTTTTGTTTCCTCCATAATGGTAAGGAGGAAGACGGGGAATCATCAGAGAAACAAAGAGACTATAAAATATTCAAATAACCTTGGAGATAAAGTTGGGTGAAGTGGTGGGGAGGAGGTTTATGATGAGCGCCCTTTTGTCATCTTACTTTTTTACCAACTGGACAGACTGAGATACATATTCCACACAAACTGATTTCTTTTTGAATATGCTTCATTATTCCGTGTCCTCTAATTTGGTAAATTCAAATTGTAACGCAAAGAGATTTAATTTATACCTAGTTGGTTATAAGGACAGCGACAATGTAAAATTTAAACGATCTATCACTGAAAAATACTGTGACTTATGCAGAAGGATTGGATCTCTAAGAGAAAACACCCTTGGGGTGTCTGGAAGATCAAATCCCTTCCAACCTCCCTTTGCTAAAGGGAGGAGAGAAGGCGCTTCACATTATAACCGAAATGAATCAATATCTCTTCGGTCGCCTTCACGAGCAGCTCTGTATATTTTTTGACATCGTAGATGTCATCCGGTCCCACTAACGGGAAAGGTCTGACTCGCTCCGCCTTCTCCTTGGATTCGGCATCCTTGATCACATACCGAACCTTTTCTCCGGGATGGATCTCGATCCCAACGTCTTCCAACTGTTGGGCAGCGAGAGCGGTGAGGCTATCCACCTTATAGGCATTGGGCTCCTGAGAAATCCTCTTCCTGATAGCCAAATCTTCTTGCTTCGTTTGGCCGCCCTTCAACTTTAAGTTATATTCGAGAAGAAGGTCCAAAATCTCGGGAATCTTCAATTGAATCTCCCCTCTGGTTCTTGTCCCTGCCAAAACCTCAATCATCCGAACCTGAGCCTCTTGAATCAAAGGGGGCATATCGCCCCGCCGGAATGATAGACCTCTCACCTTGATCTTTCCATTTTGGAAGAGACCGAAATAACGGTTGGCCACTGGACTCTCTGGATTTCCTTTCGAGGGGAGAAAAGCCACCCATCGATAGATTCCCTCCAGGCTCATCGTGATTCCGGTGGCTTCGCTGATCTTCCGGCAGAGTTCAAGAACCTCTTCTTCTCGGAACCCCTTCTTACGAATCCAGAGAGAATCGGTAATGGCATGGAGAAGTTCGAATCCTTGTTCCTCACAGATCTCTTTGGCCCGAAGGAGACTTTCTCTCCCAAAGGCGGTAACTGCCTCATGGGCTTCAATCCTTCCGAAACGAGCATTTCGATAACCCAAGTAGCCGAAGCACGTCACCAGCATCCATTTGAGTGCCGTCTGCTTCCGATGGTAGATTTCTCTTTTCTTACTTAGAGAATCGATTCCAAATCCCCCCAGCCCCCCTTTGCTAAAGGGGGGAGAGGGAGGATTATTTCCACTTTCTAATTCTTTGACCATTTTCTTGAGCCACGCTCTTCTCTCTAAAATCGGCCTCAGGGTTTTCGGGACGATCCCCTCTCGTTTTTCACAAATCGTATAGCCCACCTCCGGGACTCGATGGTTCTCACAACATCTGCAGAGTACCGTTTCTGGAGAGATATTGTGGATCGCCATCATGGTGGGATACATCGAGGCAAAGTCAATCTCTGCCACATCCTCAAAGATCCCCAATCGAGGTTGAAAGACAAGACCTCCCTTGTCTGCGACGAGAAGATCCCACGCTGTCTTGAATCGTTCCGGCTCCCCCTTTCTCCATGGAATCAGGATGTTCTCCTGAAAGGCTCGGTCGATCTGCATCGACGTGATGGCCGTTCCCGGAGAGGCCCGAGCCATCCGTTGAACCGGAATTTTAGCCAATCGGGATAGCTCAATGACTCCTTCCATCCCCGATTCTCTATAGATGAAGGAGTTTCTACGATCGATATGCCATCTTCCAAGGAAGAGATGGGCAGGGGCTTGATAATAGGTTCGACCATAGGAGAAGTAAGAACGGCCTCTGAGACGGATTTGCCTTCTCAAAAGATAAGGTTCTCGATCCCAAGAGATGGAACTCTTCCATCTCTTCTCCAGTGAAAGGAGCAG
The DNA here is from genome assembly GCA_013388645.1 of Syntrophaceae bacterium. Lineage (GTDB taxonomy): Bacteria > Desulfobacterota > BSN033 > BSN033 > UBA1163 > UBA1163. The sequence goes on from JACAEV010000247.1 coordinate 6,915, forward strand.
GGGTAATAGAGAAGCATCTCCATCATCGCTCAGGATCACATCGGGGTCGAAATGTTTGAGAAATTTTGCGATTTCTCTAACATCAATCGTCTCCATCTCCACTCGGTACCCTTCGCATTCCAATTGGAGCACTTTTCTCCACCCTGAACCGTAATGGTTCAGAGTCATTACACGAAGATTGGGAATATCTTCATCGCCCATCCACACAGACTCGGATGAATCTGGGTAAATTTTAAAGATTCGGTTTTCTTCGACTTCAATGGTACATCGGCCTGTCGGAAATATTTTTCTTTCATAGAGATAAGTCTGCGGCAAGGGAATGTCACAATTGTAAAAAGCAATGCTCTCCTCCCACTGAGGAAGAACTCTGGAGAGACGAGCATAATGGTCCGAATCCACCACCTCGATCTCCATCACTTCCACTTCATCACCACTCCAGAGTTCTTTCTTTCGGGTCCACTGATATCTTACAACTCGCCGCTCTTTCTGAAGTGAGTAGAAGAGAGCGAGCAGATCACTTTTCTTCCCCTGCGCATAGAATCGAGGCCGGAAAGGATCTTCTAATCGTCGAAACTTTCCATCCTCCTCTTTGATCCACAGAATCATCGAGGACTCCAGAGGATAAAGATCGAAGAGTCGTCCCCGGATTTCCATCGGTTTACACCACTGCCAGAAAATAGAAATTTCTGGTCCAAAGGTTAGGGTTAAGATGCCCGTTTCGTCAGGAAGATGAACGTTAAACGATAAACGATGAACAGTTCATTGTTCATCGTTTATTTCAATCGCATGGGCCTCCTGACCGTAAACTTGATCTAAGAACTTCGAGGATTTTCGTCGTTCGGGCCAGCCGATTGTTCTTTTTCTTCGATTGCCCTCAGTTTCGATCTCAATTCCACCAGGGCCTTTTCATGTTCGAGAAGGATGGAGACCAGGATCGTCTCAAAAGGCCAAGGTCTCGAAGCATAGACCCCAGCTTGCACATGAAGCTTCGCCTCCTCAAAGAGTCGGTCGAGGAACTGTTGATCCTCTTTTCTCAGCCCTCTTCGAAACTTCTTCCATTCTTGAACTTCTTGTTCCAAAACCCTGCTAAAAGGAAGCACTGTTCTTCCCATAGATACCCCTCAATGCAAAATGCAAATTTTGTATCAATCTGGTTGTTTGAAATCACACTCTAAAATCCCTCCCCACCTCCCTTTTCCAAAGGGAGGAGAAATATTTCCCCCTTTTGACAAAGGGGGATGGAGGGGGATCAGACGGTCTTTCTCAAAGAGCTAAAGTGTTACCAAAACTTAAATTGCAAATTACAAAATTTGCCTGTCTGCCAGACAGCCAGGTAATTTACAATTTTCAATGATGTTTAATCCTACTTTTTTTTCCAAAATTATTTTTGGTCCTTCATCATCCAAATTGATCCTCCAGATCTCATTCGTAAATTGGAAAAGTCTTTTCATGAGATAGGTTCGTTTTGAGTTCCTTAATTCCCCCATCCTCCCTTTAGGAGGGAAGGGAAAGGTGGAATTTGAAAAACTATCCGATTGGAATAAAAGAAAGGGAATTCCTCTCAGAGCCATCTCTTCTATCTTTTTTAGGGATTTTTCAAACAGAGGTCGAACCTCTCCTTCTGGGACATCTTCATCTAAAAAGGTGGTAATTGGTCCCAAGAGGATGATCCATGGTTTTTGCGAGCCCGTAATCAACAGAGAAGGCAACTTTTCTACGATCATGACGGCCATCTGATAACACGTGAATGCCCTTGCAATGTGAATTCTTTTCAGAAGGCGTTCAGGGGGAATGCATGCTTTTCTCGCGAACGATGATGCCGTGTAAGGATTGAAACGATTTGCCCCGTCCAACACGATGACCTCGATTCCCTTCCCTGCCAACCATGCCGCCACGTAGGAAGCAATTTCTCCTGTCCTCACCCCCCGGAAAAGAACTTTTCTTGGAGAAATGGGTTTCTCCTCTGGGTTGCTCAGAGCCAATTGGGAAAAGACCTCATCGAAAGAGATGCTTAATGGGAAATCCATCCGATTCGCTCCGAAGATTGCAGATTTTAGATTTCAGATTGGCATAAACGCTATGCCCTATGCTCCATGCGCCATGCGCTATCCGTTAGCATTTTCTGAACACCCCGATGACTTTTCCGAGGATTTGAATCTCTCCTGACCCTTCCTCAATCTGAAGCGTCTCCCAGTGCTCGTTGTCTGGCCTCAATTCGACTTTTCCACCCTTCCTGAAAAAACGCTTCACCGTTGCCTCTTCCCCCACTAAGGTCACCACCACATCCCCATTCTCTGCGGCAGGTTGGGATCGAACAATGACATAATCTTCAGGAAGGATATAAGGGGACATGCTGTCGCCCTTTACCTTCAGGAGGAAGACCTCTTTCCCTTTTAGCCATTCGATGGGAAGAGGAATCGTCCCTTCCACATGCTCTACTGCTAAGGTAGGTTTCCCTGCAGCCACCCTACCTAAGACTGGAACCTCCCGGCTCAATAACCTTCCCTCCTTCTTGAGATGTTCCCCATGCGGTCCTGCCCTCTGGGATGAACCACGGGATTCATACCCTTGAAAAACAAGAATCTTGAGGCCCCTCGACATCGAACCCTTCCGCTTCAAATAACCCTTCCGTTCCAATGCCCTAAGATGGTCAAAGGCTGCCCTGGGATAGATCCGGAAACGTTCGCCAATCTCCCTGACGGAGGGGGGAAAACCTCTCTCTTTAATAAACCCTTTGATAAATTCGAAGATCTCCTTCTGCCGAGGCGTCAGCTCCATGGCTCACCTCTCATTTTAATTTGTACTCCGAACTCTAAACTCATCACTCCGAACTGTGTTTTAATGTATACTATACATTTGTTTAGTTGTCAAGAGAATTTTAGGAGTTGAGGTTACCTCCCAGTGAAAGAGGATTAAAGAGGGGCGGATACCATTTTCCTAAATAAAATTTAAGTAATCCCTCAGTTACGGGGTATCGATTTCGGCAAGGGGAAAAGGGAAGCTATTTGAACGTTAGGATTCTTGGCGAGCTCGTCAAGGAGGGTTTTAAGAATCGATTCGAGAGATTGATC
>JACAEV010000081.1 GCA_013388645.1 Syntrophaceae bacterium
ATCTGTTCAGCGATCTTCCCCTGGAGTTCCTGAGCCTCCCTCACTTTAAGAAGTCCACTGAGATCCGGATCGGAAAGATGATCGGCTATTCGAAAGAGCTGATGAGCAGCTTGTCCGGCCTCTTCATCTTTGACGACGGGGATAGAAGAAAGGGCTTTATCCAGGATCTTTTTTTTCGCTAACTTGTCCTTATGAGGAAGGGAGATCACCTCTTCGGGCTGCAACTCAGAGGGGTCAACCAGGAGAAATGGGGAGGCCAATAAGTAGCCTGTTAACTTTTCACCTTTCATCAATGGGGCAGTAATCTGCATAAAAAAATAACAACATTTTGCAATGATGGCTTCCCCCCAGCGCATCGATTCGCGGGCAGCTTTTTCTTGTATCTTTCTACATGATTTACCTGAAATTCCATTCGATTGGATAATTTTACAAAAATTTGCCTTACTTTTGAAAAAATCCGATTTCCAAAGTACCTTCCCTTTAAAATCGATCAGGCGCAGAGGGATGGTTGTTGCCTGCGTGAAGGTAATCATCTCGTGATTAATCTCCGGCTTTTCTTTTAACCTACTTAACAAAAATTGTTCCGCCATTATCTTCGATCCCTAAAAGTTTCTTAGCCGAGAAAGGAGCAGACACGGCGGTGCGGCAGTAGGCATCGGCCCCAATATTTTTCGCAAATATAGGAGTGACGGGAGCTCCTCCAATCATGGTCTTCACTTTTCGATGCATCCCCGAAGCATGGAGGAGTTCGATCGTAAATTTCATCCAGCTCATCGTCGAGGTGAGAAGGGAAGACATGGCTAAAATCTGAGCCTCATGCTTCTCCACTGCCTTAATAAACTTTTCAGGAGGGATATCTACTCCCAGATCGATGATCTCAAAACCGCTGCCTTCAAGAAGAATAATGACAAGATTCTTCCCAATATCGTGGAGATCGAATTTGACTGTCCCAATCACCACTTTTCCTAAAACATCCTTCCGGATTTCTTGTATCAAAGGCCTCAGGATATTTAATCCGATTTTGAGCGCCCTTGATGACATGAGCAATTCTGGAATAAAAAACCTTCCTTTTCTGAACCGCTCACTTGCTTCAAGCATCCCAGGGATTAATCCTTGGTTGAGGATTTTAAGAAGATCCACCCCCTCCTCCACCATTCTTTCGGTCAACGTCTTGACCGCATTACAATCCCTTTCGACCACCATCTGTCTGAGCTGGTTGAGGGTCTTTTCGACCTCATCTTCCATGGTGAAAGGAGTTATCTCCATTGAATAATTTTTTCTGTCCCGTCGGATCATAAATCAAGAAACATCTCCTGTTCAACAGATTTCCCTTTTGGCAAAATGAGGAAATCCTTCCTCCATGGTCCCATGACCAGGTCTTTAAAAAGTTTAGAGGAGCCTTTCATTTCCTCATAAGAGATACCTAAGAATTTAGCGTTTTGACGACTGATCTTCCGGTATGGTTCTGAATCGTTTACACCTGTATCGATAAAGACGATTCGTGTATAATTTTTCATCTCTTCGTGAAGGACCCATCGCGCGGTCTCTTCTCCATAAGATTGGGCATAAGAGTTGAACTTTGAGATAGGCGTCTCTCCCTTTTCGATCCATCCGGGTGTCAAGTAGTAGGTGCCTGGATGTTGTTTGGCCTGTTCTTCGTACGATTTTGAAGAACCAAGAAATAGAGAAATACAATCATGAATTCGGGGAATAATCAATCGTTTCTTTTTGGAATGGACCCCGACGATCCCATTGCTGCATAGACCGTATCCTAAGATGATCCCATCATAATTCTCTTCGGATGCCTGATCGATCTCAATCTGAAGTGCCTTCCCCATATTTTCTGGCGTCCGGTGTAACCCGTAGTCAAAGAACTTAAATTCCACTCGCCCGTTCTGAAATTTAACGATCTCTTTTTCCATCACCGAACAGGCAAGCACAATGAGTTTAGGGTGGCAGGCCTTTTTAAAAATCTGACTCAAGGATAGCTCCTCCAGGTTTGAAAAACCTTAAATCATAAACCGAGATATTGTCAAGGATAATAGCAATATTTTACCAAAATTTGGCAGATTTTTACAAGACATCTTTGATAAATAAGAATAACTTTGATCTGGATTACGGATTAAAAAAGGAAGGAGGGTTGGTGCTGAGATCAAATGAATAGGGTGTGGAGGATTGAGTGTTTGATAGATTGTTTATTACCATATAACAAGATTGAAAGGAGGAAAGGACGATGCGAAAGACAAGGCGTGATTTTCTGAAAATTGCAGGGGCCTCAGCCATTGGTATGGGATCTATCATGACGGGGACAAGAAAAACTCATGCACAGCCTAAAACATTCAAATGGAGAATGGCAACCCCTTGGCCAACAGGGATCCCACTCTTCACTGATATGGCAAAAGTTCTTCCTGATGCAATCAAGAAGATGAGTGGAGGCCGGTTCATTATCGATATCTTTCCAGCAGGTGCGATCGCTCCTGCCCTGGAGGTAGTGGATGCAACGAGAAGGGGAGTCTGTCAAATGGCCCATACCTGGCCGGGATATGATATTGGCATTTCACCTGTCACGGCACTGCTGGGAGGGTATGCGGGAAGTCCAAACTCTGAGGTCATGATTCACTGGATGTATCAGAGCGATGGATACAAACTCTGGCAGGATTTTCGAAAGGAAAAATTTAATGTCATTGCATTCCCTGGAGGATTACGTCCGACGGAGATGTTTGCACATTCTCATAAACCGATCCGGACGCTTGCTGATTTAAAAGGGATCAAATTCAGGACAGTTGGGGCATGGGCAGACATCCTCCCAAAACTTGGGGCTTCTGTGGTCACTCTTCCCGGAGGAGAAGTTCTTCCGGCTTTAGAGAGAAAAGTGATTGATGCTACAGAGTGGGCAACCCCTGGAGAGAACTTACCGATGGGTTTTCATGAGATTGCCAAATATGTCATCATCCCAGGGATTCATCAACCTTGTGCTCCCTTCGAATACGTTATTAATCTTAAAGCATGGGAAGAATTACCGGAAGATTTGAAGGCAATGATTGAAGAAGCCGCAAAATTAGCTACATTACATTCCTGGACAAAAATAGGTGAGCTTGATATGGGGGCAATGGAGGTTTTTAAGAAAAAGGGAAACATTATTATTGAATTAGCTCCAGAAGTCCAGGCTGCCGCTTATAAGCTTGGCCGCGAATGGGCGGATCAACAAGCAGTCAAAGACCCATGGTTTAAGAAATTCTTAGACTCTCAGAGGAAATTTGAAGAGAGATGGAAGAGTGTTGAAAGAAATAGAATATTAACCTATGTCTAATAGGTCAAGGGGAGGCTAACGCCTCCCCTCCCCTAATTTATCAAAAAGGGTATTGGAGAAAAATACTGTTACCAACTTTTTAAAAGTGCACACTTTTCAATTTAAAAGTGCACACCTTCGAGATCAGAGCTTTTGACTTTATGGGTATCGATCAACTTCCCTTCACACCAGAATCGGATCTC
>JACAEV010000248.1 GCA_013388645.1 Syntrophaceae bacterium
AAAGGAAAATAGCTAAAAATATTTTTTGCCTTTAACCCTTCACCTTGGGCCTTAAATCTTGGACCTAATGCAAAGAAAGAGAGGTTAAATATGAAGAAAATTCTGATTTGTTTGTTTGCTCTGTTCATTGCCGTTCCGGTTTATGCCATTGATGGCACTCAGCTCTTGAAACAGATTGACCGAAACCTCAATCCCGAATCTTACGAACTGTATAGAAAGCTCATCAACATTGAGCCGGATGGGAGAAAAAAAGAATATGTTCTTTTTACGGTCAAAAAAGGAAGGGATAAGGTAGCGGCCCTTTTTTTATCGCCTGCGAGCGAGAAGGGAAGAAGCACCCTGCGGCTTGGAGACAATATGTGGCTCTATATCCCAAACGTAGGCAAGCCTGTCCGTATCACGAGCCTTCAATCGGTGGTAGGAGGCATTTTCAACAACTCGGATATCATGCAGCTTGACTATGCAGATGAATATGATGTCGAAAAAATCGAGGAACAGGGGAATGAATACCTTCTCCATCTTAAGGCGAAGACGAAAACCGTGGCCTATGATAGGCTGAAACTGTGGGCCGATAAGAATAGGAAGATACCCACAAAGATCGAATGCTTGACAGAAGCAGGAATGCTGATCAAAACCCTCTATTTCAAAGAAGTCAAGGACTTTGGTGGGGGTACCGTCAGACCTTCGGTCATTGAGACGGATAGCCCACTCTATAAGGGTTATAAATCGGTCATCATCGTGGCTAATATTAAACAGAAGGATTTCAAAGATGAGATTTTTACGTTGACGTTTATGCCCAATATGGAGTCGTTGAGAAAATAGGAGCTTCACCAGAAGAGAATAGGGATTTTAGGATCGGTGGAGGATGTATATGAACAGACTTCTTTGTGCCTTTATCATCTTGTTCGTTCTTTTCATCTCAACGAGTTCGTTTGCAGAAGGGAACCTATCTCAAACTTCTGCCGGGCAAACAGCTGAAACCCAGGTCTCCGCTCCCCCTTCGACTGCAGAAGAGTACAAATTTGAGCCTTCAGAAATAGAGAAAAAGCCCTACCACATTGGCGGTTATCTGGAACTTAGGCCGGTCCTTTTCGGATTGGACAGGGATGCCTCCCTGTACAAGCTTAAATTTTTTAAACGTGATGAGGGGAAAACCATTGAGGAATACAGTGGGAAGCTCCAGTTAGAGGGAAGTTTTGAAAAGGGAATTTCCCGTTTCTTCGTCAGGGCCAATTTCGATTTGCAACACACCTATCTCGGTTGGGAACACACTGAGACCAAGAAAATGATCTATGAGGGGTATCTCTCTCTTAAACCTTCTTCCTCCCTCAGCTTTAAGTTCGGAAAACAGACCCTTCTCTGGGGCAAGGGGTATGCCTGGAATCCCGTGGCTTTTGTCAGCAGGAGCAAAGACCCTGATGACCCCGAACTTGCACTGGAAGGGTATATCACGGCCTCCATGGATTATATCAAAAGTTTCCAGGGTCCACTTAAAACGCTCTCGATCACTCCAGTGATCTTTCCTGTCTATAAAGATATCAACGATGATTTCGGGAAGGTCAATAACCTGGATTTTGCAGGGAAACTCTACCTTCTTCTTTATGACACGGACATCGACTTCATTGCCATGACGGGTGGGAGTCGGACAAGCCGGATAGGAATGGATTTTTCAAAAAACATTACCACCAATCTCGAAGTCCATGGAGAATTCGCCTTTATCAAAAATCAGACCAAGAAGGTGATTGATAGCCAGGGCAATACCTCTGACTCAGAATTTGATGCGAAGAGCTATCTCCTTGGATTACGATATTTGACCGCTTCCGATACGACCTTTATTTTTGAGTACTACCGAAACGGAAATGGGTTTAGTCACCTTGAGATGAAAGACTACTTTGCTTTTATCGACAAGGGTTACGACCTGTATCTATTAAAAGGGAATAAATCCCTTTTGAAGAAAGCATCAGATATGACCGAGGGCAATTACGGTAGAAGCAATCCATCGAAGGACTACCTTTATCTTCGCATCAGCCAGAAGGAGCCCTTCAACATCCTTTATTTCACTCCCGCCGTCACAACGATCATGAACCTTAATGATAAAAGCATCTCTTTATCCCCCGAGTTCCTTTACACAGGTTTTACAAATTGGGAGTTCCGGCTTAAAGGGATTGCTCTGGTAGGAAAAAAAGGATCTGAATTCGGCGAAAAACAGAATAATTACCGGATCGAATTAAGAATGAGGTACTATTTCTAAGGGTTTCAACATCAAACTAACTCGCTCTGTATAAAAGACGTCATGGCTTGGGTCTGTAGACGCCACGGCTGTCGTGGACAAGGGGTTCAATCTTTTCCGGAAATTTAGATTTATAGTCGTCAACCATTTTTTTGATCTCGGGATGATCCTTAACGGTTTCCCCAAGGGGAAAAGAGGTCAAGGTAAAAGAATTTCCTTGTTCAAATTGTTGAAGGGTGCGTTCAATATTTTCAATGGCTCTTTGCCATTGATTTTTTTCGGCTTCTGAGGCTTGTGTTGAGCTTAATTGTTGTCGGAGCCTTGCAAGATTACGTTCATAGGTTTGTTTGGTCTTGACATTATAGAAAGAGGCCTCTCGGTTGGAAAAAGTGAGATTGAGTTGTTGCCCATACATCCCTTTTGAAGAAGTCTGGAGGATCACCGTATTCTTGATCACAGGGGGATTGGATAGATGAACCCCTGTATGACCTCCGATGATGATTTGAATTCCCTCCATCTTTTGGGCCAACTCCACATCTTTGGGATAACCCAGGTGACTCAAAAGAAGGATGAGATCGGTTTGAGGCTTCAGTTCTCTGATCATCTCCTGAGCCGTCTCCAGAGGGTTTCGGAAGGTCAATCCTTTTTTCCTTGGATCAGCGGATCCTAAAAATATGTCGGGAGAGAGGAGGCTGAAGATACCAATCCTCAATCCATTGACTTCTTTTATAACGTGGCGTTGGAAAAGTGTTTTTCCAGAAATTTCGTCCATGACATTGGAGGAAAGGAAGATCAACTTGGATGTTTTGGAGAGTTCTAAGAGAAAATTTTTCCCGAGGCTTAAATCATCATCCCCGATTCCAATGATGTGATAACCCATTAAGTCAAGGCTCCTCGAAATGAGGTGTGCCTTTTCGTTTAATCTCTGTATTTCACTCTCTGTATAGGGACTTGAGAATTTTTTGAAAAACAGGTCTCCTGTATCCAAAAGGAGGGTACCCTTTTCCTTTCCCGCAATTTCCTTGACCCATGTTCCTCTTCTGGCCAGACCTCCAAAACGGATCGTTGGCGATCAGGAGGGACAAGGTTCAATTTCTCCATTGATATTGTTAGAATATAGGATGGTAAGAGATTTAAAATTTTCCTGGGCGATGATTGAAGG
>JACAEV010000132.1 GCA_013388645.1 Syntrophaceae bacterium
ATTTTGCATGCATCGTCTTAAAAAGGGGATCGTAGGTCACCTCCACCCCTTTGTCCGATAAAATTTTTCCGGTGTGCCGGTTTCGTTTAGTCGTTCGATCTTCCCCCTCTTTTACTTCCAGGACCACTTCAACCTTCACCCCCCTTTGCTTCGCATCGATAAGTGCCTGAATAAGAATATTGGAAGGGGTGTTCGAGTATTTTTCATAATATCCCATCTCAAACATCATCACCTGAACAGAATGTTTAGCTTCCTGGATCATTTTCTTGGCGACTTGAAAGTACTGCCCATCCGTCACCAACTGGACATCCTCGGCGGGTAACGCTTGAGGCCAAGACACCTGACAAAGGGAAATGGCGACGGAGAACAGATTGACGACGATATTCAAAAAAACCCTTTTTTTAAATGTTCTCATGGGATCACTTTTAATCTATTTTTTATATGGTAAGGGGACAATTTCCAGCCGCCCCTTCACCTGTTCAAATTCAGGATCTTTATGAACCAGAGCCGAACCAGTTTCAATTGCAGTAGCAATAATCCAACTATCAGCCACAGACAATCTCGTTGTAGCCTTGATCTCTGCAGCATAATTTAGAATGGAATCTGTCATATCGACTCTTGACAGCGGTAGATTCCTTATCATTCTTTCAAATTCCTCTGCCATATCCTTCCCAACCTTTCGCCACAATTGATATTTTCCCTCCATTAATGTCATGAAAGAAAAATAAATTTTTGTGCCAGAATCAACGGCCTTCAATATTCTCTCCACCTGATCAGCTCCTCTCTCGTCATTCCAGAATGCAAATATAGCAGAGGTATCCAACACATAAGATTTACTTTCTCTGGTCCCGGTCATCCTCCCTCCTCCTCTCCTGCCTCCTATCTCTTAGGAGGTCCTGTGTCGTATAAACTCCCTTTCCTCTCCCGCGGAAAGCCGTGATGGGATCTTTTGGAATGGGGATGACACGGATGGTATTTCCCTCGATTATCCATTCAAGCTTTGTCTCTGACTCGATATGTAATCTTTTCCGGATTTCAGAAGGGATCGATACCTGTCCTCTTGTCGTTACCTTTGTTTTCATGATAATCCTCCAATGACAATATTTTTATATAATATATCATATTTTTTTAATAGTTACAAGAAATAATTGGATTGGTCTTAATATTATTGGGGGACGACATGGCTGGCGCGGCGGAGGCGGTCCATAATGGCCCGACCCAATCCAACTTCGGGAATGGACTCCGCTAAGATCAGGTCTAACTTCATGGTGTCCAATCGCCGGATCGCTGCAAATAGATTGGCCGCCGCTTCACGGATATCCCCTTCTTTTGAAAGAACCTCAACGGAACGGAAACCCAAATAGCTCATCGATTCCTGAAAAGCCAGATATCCAATATTCTTTTCCTTGAGAAGATTAAGGTTCTTTTTATCCCAATCAAGGACAATGGGCGTTCGTGGGGCATAGTGTTTGGGTAACATTCCAGGGGCAGAGGGTTGATGCTCCCCGATCGGACTGATCTCTATTTTCCCGATGCTGGATTCGATCTCTTCAAGAGACACTCCACCGGGTCGTAACAACCTTGGTTTCTCCTCTAAAAAAGATACAATCGTAGATTCCACCCCTACGGGACAGGGCCCTCCATCTAAGATAAGATCCACCAGGTCACCCAATTGTTCACGAACATGATCCGCCGTGGTCGGGCTTAAATAACCGAAGGGATTGGCACTGGGGGCGGCAATCGGACATTCGGATGCTTTAATCAAAGAGAGAGCCATTGAATGGCTGGGCATTCGAATGGCTACTGTGGGAAGCCCGGCCGTCACGATATCAGGAATATTTTCTTCCTTAAAAAGAACAACGGTTAAAGGCCCAGGCCAAAACCTTTCGATCAATGTATTGGCATTCGATGGAATTTCTTTGACTAAGTGCTTGACATCGTCTGGATTGGCGACATGGATGATCAATGGATCAAAATAGGGTCTCCGCTTGACCTCAAAGATTCGGGCAACTGCAAGGGGGTTAAAGGCATTGGCTCCCAAGCCATAAACTGTCTCGGTTGGAAAGGCAACGATCCCTCCCCTTTGAATGACCGTAGCAGCTTGTTGGATCGCATCATTATTATTTTTCATTGGTTCCGAATAGTAATCTTTGATTTAGGGGTATAGGCAAAGGGAAAGATGCTCGTTTCGTCGATGGGTTAAGTGATTGGGCTTTAAGTTCTTAAACTTAACCCCTAAGACCTGAAACCAAACTGGCCTCTTTGCCCTCGCCATGACCATAGATTAGATTCATGCCTTTTTTTGTTTCAATGCTCTCGATTTCTCTTCCAGCGTCTTCCTTGTTTTCGATCTGAAGTCCTCTAATTTTTTCGCAATCTCCGGATATTTGATCGAGAGGATTTCACAGGCCAAGTAAGCGGCATTCTTCGCTCCATCGATTCCGACAGTCGCTACGGGAATGCCCGGAGGCATCTGAACCGTGGAATAGAGTGCATCCACTCCTTCGAGCCCTCCAGATTTGAGAGGAACACCGATGACGGGCAATGTGGTATGAGCCGCGAGAACTCCGGCCAGATGGGCCGCCATACCTGCTCCTGCAATCAAGACATCAATTCCCCGCTTCCTTGCCGTTTTAGCGTAATGAGCCGTTTTTTCAGGCAGACGATGGGCTGAACTGATGTCCATTTCATAGGGAATCCCCATCTCCTTTAAAACTTCCCCGGCCTTTTCCATCACCGGCAAGTCACTGTCACTTCCCATCAGAATTCCAACCAGAGGCTTCTTCATCAGATTTCCTTTCGTGGGCAAGGCTAAAGCCTTGAGTTACAGCATGACCTTTTTTGTAAATCAACCCTTCAGGGTCGATATGTTTTATAATATTAAAAAATTAATGAGCTTTTCACAAGAAAATAAAGAGCCCTCTCGAAAGGATCGGAGAGGGCTCTTTGGATGAGCAGATTTCAGGAGCACTTTTAGCGGCCTTCTGCGGTTTTATAGGATGAATGTTAGATGACCCCCATTCCCTTCAGTACCGAGAGCATCACGGCAGCCGCCATCACGGACCCAACCTGACCACCGGTATTCGCTCCCATCGCATGCATCAGAAGATAGTTTTTCTTATCGTATTTTTGTCCCTCTTTCTGAACCACTCTCGCCGACATCGGATAAGCTGATATCCCTGCAGCACCAATCAGAGGGTTGACCTTCCCTCCTGTCACCACCTTTAATATCTTTCCAAACAGAATCCCGCAGGCGGTATCAAGACAGATCGCTAAAAAACCCAATCCCAAGATAATGAGCGTCTGAGGAGTCAAAAAGACCTTACCGTCCATTGTGGCCCCGATGGAGATTCCCAAAAGAAGCGTGACAATATTTGCAATCTCATTTTCGGAAGCCTTGGTGAGCCGGGCCACAACACCGCATTCCTTCATAAAATTCCCTAACATGATCGTCCCCAAAAGAGGCAATCCTTTCGGTGCAATGAGTCCACCGAGGATCGTCACGACCAAGGGGAAGAGAAGTTTCGTCGTCTTTGAAACCGATTTCTTCACCACTCCCATATTGATGACCTTCTCTTCTTGGGTCGTCAACGCCCTCATAATAGGGGGCTGAATGATTGGAACGAGGGACATATAACAATAGGCGGCTACCGACACGGCACCTAAAAGGTGCGGAGCATATTGTGAGGTGACATAGATGGCGGTAGGTCCATCACAGGCACCGATGATCCCAATGGAAACGGCTTCCAGTTTAGTAAACCCTAATGCCAGAGCCAAAGCCAAGGTTAGAAAAATCCCGAATTGCCCTGCAGCTCCGAGAAGGAAGATTTTTGGATTCTCCAACAAAGGCCCAAAGTCGGTCATGGCTCCTATCCCTACAAAAATAAAGAGCGGAAAAAGTTCTGTGATAATCCCTGCCTCATAGATAATTCGAAGAAACCCATCTTGTTCCATCAATCCTGCCAAAGGAATGTTAACCAAGATGCATCCAAATCCAATGGGAACAAGGAGCACAGGTTCGATATCCTTTTTAATACCCAGGTAGAGGAGAATCATCCCGATCACGATCATGATCGGATTAGACCAATGCATATTAAGAAACCCAGCCACAAGCCCATATAACCCGCTTCCAATGGCTTCCAACATCTTTCATTCCTCCTTTACCGTGTTAGATGTGCAGGTCTTCTAACAGGGATTCGAGAGCCCATTCTATTTTTCCTCTTTTGTCATAGGAAAAATCCTTTTCATGAAACTCATGAGGAGGCTCAAAATCCAAAGGGTGAGCAGGGTGCCCCCCATTCCCACAACGATCATTGTGATTCCGAATGTCCAATTATCCATGGAAATAAACCTCCTCTCTCCGGTAATCCTGGAGCAATAAAATCATCCTTTTTGAATCTCACCCTATCATATCCAAGAAGGGTTTTCAATTAAAGCTTTTATCCTATGGAATCAGAACCAATATTTCATTTCAACATCGTTAAAAACATGCCTGCGGCGGTGGCCGTTCCGATCACTCCTGCCACATTGGGACCCATGGCATGCATGAGGAGAAAGTTCTTCGGATCATATTCTGCCCCCACCTTTTGCGACACCCTCGCAGCCATCGGGACTGCCGAAACACCTGCTGACCCAATGAGGGGATTGATCTTCTCCTTAAGAAAAAGGTTCATCAACTTTGCAAAAGCCAAACCTCCCACTGTCGAAAAGGCAAAAGCCACAAGGCCCAAAAAGAAAATGAAGATGGGCTGGGGTTTCAAGAAATTCTCTGCCTGCATGGTTGAGCCGACAGCCAGACCGAGAAAGATGGTTACAATGTTTAATAATTCATTTTGCGAAGTCTTTAGAAGTCTCTCCACAACCCGACATTCTCTAAAAAGATTTCCTACCATCATGAGCCCCATAAGAGGCGCTACAGGAGGGACCAGCAAACAGATAAGAACCGTCGCTACAAGAGGATACATAATCCTTTCAAGCTTTGATACGGGTCTGAGCTGTTTCATTCGGATCTTTCTTTCTTTCTCTGTGGTTAAAAGCCTCATAATGGGAGGCTGAATGAGCGGTACCATCGACATATAGGAATAGGCAGCAACGGCAGTAGAGCCAAGGAGATGGGGAGCAAGCATTTGAGTGAGGTAGATAGTGGTAGGGCCATCTGCTCCCCCAATAATGCCTATGCTGGCTGCCTCCTTGATATTGAAACCCAACAGAATCGCACCGAAATATGCAATATAAACACCTAATTGAGCACTTGCCCCGAGAATGAGTGTCTTCGGGTTCGCAATCATCGGACCGAAATCAGTAAGTGCTCCTATGCCAAGGAAGATAAGACAGGGAATGACCTCCCATTCGAGTCCGTAATGGTAAAAGAGATTGATGAGATCTCCTTTTCCCGTAAGCGGGGTAATTGGCATGTTCACAAGGAAAATGCTGAACCCGATAGGAACAAGAAGAAGTGGCTCAAAATCCTTTTTAATGGCCAAGTAAATGAAGAAAAGACCGATAAACCACATGATGACATGGCCTATCGTAAGATGGAAAAAACCTGTTTTGACAATGATGGACTGTAAGAACTCAAAGGTTGACATGAGGAACCTCCTTGTATTGTTTCTTCTAAGCCTTGCCCTTTTTCTCGATCATCCTGCAAAAGAAACTCATAATCTTCACCCCGATCGCCAACATCCATAAACCAAAAAATACAACCAAAAACCCAACGATGGCTACTTTAATTGCCTCTCCCCACATATTTACTCCTTTCAATGATTCTTGGAATTCATTTCAAGATAATGTGTAAAAGCCCTTTTTCTTACTGCAACTTAATACCACCTCCTTTTCAAAAAATCAATAATAAAGTGATTTTTTTAACAAAGTCCTGTATTAGAACTATTTCTTTTTAATTTCAAATGGTTATGCTCTATTATTTTTTCTGTTTTGGAATTCTTTTGCTTGATACATGAAGGCTTCGAGGCGGGTTAATGTGTTGGTTTGTTCCTGACCATCGTAGGCCATATTGAGGATGGGAATGTTATTATTCTCCTCGCGATATCGCTTAAGTAATGTACTGACAATCGTCCCGGGCATACAGGTAAATGGCATGATATTCACGATTCCGCTGGCTCCCCTTTTGGCAAAATCGATCGTTTTTCCAACAGAGAGAATGGCCTCTCCTTCAAAGGAAGAATCGATGTAGGGTTTGGCCTTTTTGAAAATCGATCGGGTTTTTGGTTCCCCAAAGTTTTTCAAATGTTTCTTGAAAATTTTCTCCAAATGGTGCTCATCCTTCTTCTGATAATAGTCGGTAAGAAAAACCTTCAGAAGATTTGAAAAAGACTTTTTCTTGAAACTTCTTTTCTTGGCGATGGTGTTGACATAGAGGATCCACTCCGTCAGGGGTGCAATCCAGGCCTCCCCTCCAAATTGTTCAATCTTTCGAATGACATTCTCATTCGCAAATCGATTCAGTCGGACAAAGATCTCCCCGACGATCCCGATCAGGGGTTTGGTTCCGAGTCCATCCAATTCGATTTGATTAAATTCTTCAATGCTCTTTTGAAGAACCTCTTCCAAATTGTCTCCATTGAGGATCGCTTCACAGACTCTTTTTAAAGTTTCCTGATAGACCTGATCCGTTTTGCCCTTTTCCTTTTCATAAGGTCGGGTCTCCAGCTGTTTTTTCATCAAGAGGTCAACGGCCACAATCCCCTGCCATCCTAATCGGGTGAATTGAGAACCCATGATGCCCAGGTCATTATAAAGGGTCTCATCCTGGTTGGGAGAGTAAATGGGAACATGTTGAAATCCCAGGTCGTCTAAAACGAGCCGATGAAATCGATGGTATTGTCCAAACCGACAGGGTCCGTTCCCCGAGGGCATGAAGAAGGCGGCTCGTGAATGATCGAAATCAGGACTCTTGACCAGCTTCACCATATCACCCGTGGTGAGGATACAGGGGTAACATTCTTTACCAGAGGTAAGTTTTCTCCCCCAATAGAGCGTCTCTTCGTCTGATTCGGGGAAGACATCGGCGTCCACCCCACATGCCTTGAAAGCGGCCGCCACGGCAAAGGAGTGGTCACACATATAAGGGATGTAAATTTTCTTTGTTCGGTCGGTCTTTGCCTTCTCTCTCCTCAAAGAGGGAACGTTTTTCACCCCCACATTTTTCAGGCTGTCCAGGAAGGCCTCGCATCGTGTAATCGCTCCAGCATCTGCGCTGTGCTCGTCAATTTCCAATTGGAGATAAGGTTTTCCCTTAGATAAATCCCTGAAGAAATGAGTGATGAAAGAATCGGGGCCACAGCCAAAATTAGTAATATAGACTGCGTAAAGCCTTGGATCTTCCTTGATGATCTTTCCAGCCGCCAAAATCCTCTGGCCATATCGCCAATACATTTCTCGAATCTCTTCAGTGGGTGAAACAGACTCCAATGGAAGGAAATCCATGGGAATGGGGAGGACTCCTAAGTCTCTCAATTTTTTTGGAATCTCAAGGTTCACGCCGGAATCACAGGAGTTGTAAGGTCTGCCTACAACGACCATGACCTTGTCATTGATGCCAACCTGATCCAAAACCTCTTTCCCACGATTGAGCAGGGACTGATAGAATTGAGCCTGGAATCTTTCTGCCTTTTTTAGAGCCCTCCTCACCTCTTTGGCTCCTCGGTGGAGGGTTTCTCCAAATTGGATCAACTCCTTCTCTAAATATTCTCTCCCAAAACCAAAGTGCAAAATAGGTTGGAACACTTCTACCTGAACCGTTTTGAAATCGATGGATGAAGGAACAGCATAAGGGAAGGATTGAGCGTAAGGGCAAGCGGAAGTGTTTGGAATTTCTGGGTGAGAGGGCTTGAGATTAACAATGCTCGGCAGAAAGATCTTCTTGATTCCTTTTTCTAAAAGGTTGAGGACGTGACCATGACTCACTTTAATGGGAAAACAGGTTTCCGAGACCACGTTCTCGACCCCTTTTCGAATCAGCTCTTTGTTCGTGACATCAGAAAGAATGACTCGGTAACCTAATTCTGTGAAGAATGCCCTCCAAAATGGAAACATCTCATGGAAATAGAGAATCCTGGGTATTCCAATCTCTGGGGCATAAGCCGGGAGCTTGTCCTCCCCTTCATAGGGGGCAAAAAGCATCTTTTCTCTTTCTTCAAAGAGATCTGGCATATCAGAGCCTTTGGTCCGTTTAATCACGTCATATTTCTCACATCGGCTTCCATAAAAGAGAGGCTTCTCCCCTTCCACGCTCACTTTTCGAATGAGGCAGAGGTTGGGGCACCCTTTACATTCGAAAGAAGCCTGTTCATAATGTCGCCGACTCAGGTCAAATCCTTTAAAACTCGATTGTTCCCATGTTCGCTCCTTCATGGCCAGAAGGGCGACCCCGATCGCCCCTGTCACATCATGATTCTCAGGAACGATAATTTCTTTGTCCAAAACTTTTTCAAAGGCAGCAACCACCCCTTTATTAAAAGCGGTCCCACCTTGGAAGAAGATTCGATTCCCAATCCGCCGATCCCCGACTACCCGATTGAGATAATTCTGAACAATGGAGTAACTGAGGCCCGCGATGAGATCATCTTTCTGGGCACCTCTCTGTTGGTGATGGACTAAGTCGGATTCGATGAACACCGTACATCGCTCGCCCATTCTTACCGGTTCTTCTGCAGAGAGGGCTAAGGTTCCAAATTCTCCTTTAATGGAGACATCCAGTTTTTCAGCCTGTTCCTCAAGAAAAGACCCTGTCCCGGCGGCGCAGACCTTATTCATTTCAAAATCGACCACCACCCCATCGTCGATGCTGATATATTTGGAGTCCTGTCCACCGATCTCAAAAATGGTATCCACGTTGGGGTCGATATGGATGGCTGCGGTCGCTTGAGCGGTAATCTCATTTCGGACCAGGTCTGCTCCCACGAAATCTGCCGTGAGATATCGACCGGAACCGGTCGTCCCGACCCCTTTGATCTCCACTCGGTCTCCGATCTCTTCTCCAATTTCCTGAAGGCCGGTGCGGACCGCCTCGATGGGCCGACCTGCCGTCATCAAATACCGTTTTGAGAGGACTCTCTTTGCCTTATCGATCACCACCAAATTGGTGCTGATTGAGCCGACATCCAGTCCGAGATAAGCCTCTATTTTCTCTTTACTTAAATCCTCGATATCATCTCCTCCCCTATTGAACGAGTGGGGGGATGATGGAGCGAGATGATGGTGGGATAGGGAAAGGGGTTTTAATGAGGCTTGTTCCTCTCGATGATCTTGGAGATATTGATTGAGTTGGGTGAGACCAATCCATCCTTTCTGAGGCTCTTGGCCTTCTTGAGACACCAGGATGGCACCAATCGCTCCCATGGATGCAAAATGTTTTGGAATGATGAGTTCCCCATCTGAAAGCTCTAAGACATCCAGGAAAGCCTTCCTCATCCCCACATTGGCCGCCACTCCCCCTTGGAAAGAGACGGGTTTAATGAAAGTCTTCCCTTTTCCGATATTACTTTTAAAATTTCTGGCTAAGGCATAACAGAGGCCAGCCACGATATCATAGTCCGGCGTAGCAATCTGTTGAAGATGGATCATATCCGTTTTGGCAAAGACACTGCATCGGCCTGCAATGCGAGGCGGGTTCGTCGATTTGAGGGCGAGTTGGCCAAATTCTTCAATGGTCAAGCCCAGGCGGCTGGC
>JACAEV010000144.1 GCA_013388645.1 Syntrophaceae bacterium
CGGAGGGCGATACGAATTTCTTTGGAATGAATATTGACGGGACAGACGACTTCACAATGACCACAGAGCGTGCATTGGTAGACCTCCTGAGAAAAGTTTTTTAACCGCTCCTGGTCCATCTGCCTTCGGTTCAGAAAAAACTTTCTGAACCAGGATTTCGAGAGAGACCAGTCTTTGGTGGTCTGCAAAGCGTTGAATGCAGTGACCCGTTGATCCTCTGTCACCTGGAAGACCGGACACACTTGGATACATTCGCCGCACCGAGTGCAACCGTCAATCTCTATCATCTGTCTGAGGGAGAGCTCTAAATTTCTCATTTTTCCTCTGTCACGGAATTGATCAACAAGACCAGTGGGCTGATCAGAATGTGGAACATTTTGCTAAAGGGAAGGTAAATGATGAACAACCCGGTGAGAATGGCATGAACATACCAGCCATAAGGGTAGACCCATTCCCAGCGAACAGGAAGGATACCCAGAAATAAAGAGATCGGATATCCAACGAAAGATGAAATGGCCAAAGAAGGTGGGATGCCGGTCAAAAGAAGTCTCAGCCCTTCGACGATAAAGCCTGTAATTAAAATACCCCCCAGCAACGCCAAAACGATCATGTCCTGGCTTGAAGAGGGACGATTCTGAAATGTCTTTTGAAGTCGTCTCATGGTCGCCCCCCCTACTCCAATTATAACACATAGACCTAAAAGGTCATAAGTGAAGGCCATGGGGGCGTAATTTTTGTCAAGAAGTATCGCAACGGTAGAGCTCATCGGAAAGACCTTGGATAGGATCAGGAGGATGAGTCCGATGAAAAAACGGAGAAAGAAAGGGAGATAGATGAAGGTGTGAATGGTCCATCGGCTCAGACTTTCTTTGAGAATACCTCTTAAGAAGAGGACATCGATGAGAAATACCTTGAGGAGGGTGAAGATTTTTTTAGAAAAGACCACTCGCCATATCTTTTCAGCGAGGTAAGAAACTTTTTCATGAGCCGAAAAAGAGGGAGTTCCGACCGTCCCCCTAAACCAGAGTGAAAGATGGAGGGTGATTCCACCCAAAAAGAGAATGAACGCAATCAGGGAGATCGGATCACGGAGTGTGATCGAGGCGCTATGGCAAATGATACAGATCAAGCTTTTTGCTGGGAGGACGCGAATCGGAGCTCCCAATTGATTTTCAGTGAAATGGCATTTTTGACAGGCTTTTTGATTTTTAAAATCGGCCAGGCGATGGGAGGTCATCGGTATGGGAACGCCCTCTTTACCTTTCAGCAAAACGATCTTCCCCGTTTTCGGATCCTTCATCACCTCTTTGGATTCGTGATGGCAGGCTTCACAATGAACCGTTCGATGGGCGTCATGAGCCGTTCCCTCGCCATGGTACCCGTGACAAGAAGCACACCGGAATCGCAGGGTCCGATGAGGGGAAGAGGCGATCCCGTCGTGGCATTGGATACAGGCAATCCTTCGGTGAACCGTTTTCCCATATTCCTTCGGATCGATATAAAGAGAGACCGGCTTATCGTTGACTTTCTTTTCGACCTCTTTTTTTCCGTGGCAATCCATGCAAAGCTGAATGGATGCGGTGATCCCCTCATTGCTGTTGAGATTCGGTTGACGATGGCAACGCCAGCACCATTTCTTCTCCACCTCCATGATCTCCTCATCGGTTAACCCCCGGGCCAATGAGCCAGCCGGTAAGAGTCCAGAGATGAAAATGGCCAACCAAAGAATGAGGAGATCTCTTCTCACCTTCCGCTTCGCTTTCTTTTCTGGATATCGATTTAAATATTCCCATTCCAAGGGATGGCGATCGATCATCTCCTTGGCTGTGATCTTCCCTGTGAAAATGGACTTGTCCATCGGAAAGACGTGTGCCCGTAGATGAGCATTATAGAGGTGGACGACGAAAATAAATCCAATGGCCAAGAGGGCTTCGTCACTGTGAATGGTATAAGCAATATTGAACCAGAGACCTGGCAAAAAGCGGGAAAAAAATTCAGGAAACCAGAGCAGCAGCCCTGATCCCCCGATGAAGGCGATCCCCCAAAAAACAGCCCAGTAATCAAATTTTTCCCAGTAGGTAAACCGACCGAACGGAGGGGGTGACCCCTTTCCTAAAAAATAACGGATATGCTGATAGAGATCCTGAAAATCCTTACGAGAAGGAATGATGGAATCCGGGCCGAATAATTTCTCCTTCAATATGAGAAGACAATAAAGAATCCAGAGAAGGTGGAGGGTGAAATAACCGAACGTAATTCCGGCACACCATCGATGAAGCATTCCAGCTCCCTTCACTCCTCCCCAGAGAGAGATCAATCCTTTCGCCCAGAAAGCACCAGGATATTTGAGGGGAAGCCCGGTCAAAGCAAGACCAACAAAGGTGATCATCATCACCAGATGGATCAAACGATGGAAGGCATTGAACCTCCAATAAACCTCCCCATGATTTTCTTTCATTGACATGAGGTCAATCCTTTTTTAGCCATTCGTGGATCTTCCTGAAAATCCAAACTAAAGTGTGAGAATAGAAGAAGGCCAAAACGAAAAAGACCAGTATCCCAAAACCGATCTCAACCGATCGGATCACCTTTAACTTTTTGAGTTTCTCCACATCCTCTTCCTTTAACCCCTCTTTTGAGGCGTGGATCACAAAATCCATAAACCGAATCTGAGCGTTTGGATGACATTTCTGACATACTTCGAGAGCCTCTTCTTTTTTCTTTAAAGAGAGGCAAGTATGGGCTCCATGGCAATCCGTGCAATAGGCAGATGCCACATATCCCAAAGAGGCCGCTGTCTTTCCATGGTAGTTTTCGAGATAGGTTCTCTTTTCGACAGGGTGGCATCCCCCGCACATCTGTGTCATCCACCTTCCCAGTTCAAGACGAGTCTGGTTGGAAACAACGTAATGGGTGACATGGCAATCTCCGCAAGTGGGAGCATTCTTTTTTCTCTCCATGAGGGCCTTGGCATGGACCCCTTTGAGATAGCGTTGGTATTCCCCGGGATGGCACCTCTCGCACTTTTTATAATCAAAGAGAAGGGTCGAAGACCTCCCCAGGAGTTTTGGATCAGGATGTCTTACTCCCTTTTCTTCAATGTCAGAGTGGCACTCGAAACAGGAAAGGCGACCATGGGAAGAGGATAGAAATTTCCCCATGTCAATCAACCAGGAGCGCTTGGAGAGGATTTCCTGTCCAAAGATTGTTGAAGAGCATACCAAGATATAGAAAAAGCATAAAAGGAGGGATTTCGAAAGAAGTTTCCTTTTCACAGGATTTTTATAGAAAAAGTTACCCATTGAGTCAACCTTTTTTTTCATCATCTTTTTACCCGCCTACGCAGAATGCCCCGTGCGGAAGGACGGGGAGCTTCCCTCCCCATCATCTCAAAAACCCCAACCTTCTGACTGGGGGCTGAGTCCATTTCAGACCGATGGATGAAGGAAACGATCTGCTTATTGACACCTCATCGATTTTACTTCATACTACAGACGGCGATCCAATGGATGACAAGTCAGCATTTTCCCCAAATATATTTAGAACGAAGGAAGGATCTGAGGTCATCCCTGGGTTATGCACTCCATTGTCCCGACAGGAATGCTTTCGAAAATCTTAGAATACGGGTTGGAATATTCTCTTTGACGGTAAGGCTGGATTCACTGATGGAATGGAGTTGTGAGAGAGGCTGGAAGGACCTATCGGTCCTGTTTTTTACCCGAAACGGAGGGGTGACGATCTGAGGAGGATTTATGAATACATCAACGGTTTGGTTTATGGATGCTCGATCGAGGAGATTTTTAGAGTCGACTGCCATTAAAGGGCTTCAGATCCTCGAGCATTCGGGTTGGATGGATAACCTCAAGGCTGGGGATATCGTTGCAGTTAAAACACATATGGGGGAGGCTTACAATGTCGGGTACCTCAGACCCGTCATTGTTCGGGCCTTTGTGGATGCCCTGAAGGAGAGAGGTTGTAAACCGTTTGTGACGGATACCACGACCATGCCCTACCACCCTTGGATCAGTCGAACGTTAGCGTTAGATCATTTAGAGACGGCGAACCGTAATGGGTTTAACCATGCCTCGATGGACTGTCCGATCATCATCGCGGATGGTTGGCTGGGAACAGACGATGTCGTTGTTGACCTAAAGGGTCGGGGAAATTATTTAAACCGGCAGTTCGTTGCCCGAGCCATTGCCGATGCCGACGCATTGCTGTCCCTCGCTCATTTCAAGGGTCATCCTGCCGGAGGCTATGGTGCAGCCATTAAAAATATCGGGGTGGGGTGTGCCAGCAAAAGGGGGAAGATGAATCTTCATGGCGCTCTGGCGGGCGATAAGCCACTCATCCAGGCCGAACTCTGCCCTGGCAGAAAGTGTGAATGGTGGAAGGCCTGCGAGGAATGTTGCCCGGAGGGATCGATCCAAATCACTGAGAAAGGATTAGAGATTGATCTGGAGACGTGCGTCTATTGTTTTGCTTGCGCTAATTTATGTGTGAATATGGCGGGCCTCCATGCGATTCAGCGGTTCGATTATCTACCCGCTTTGGGTAGGAGAATTGCGGACTCCGCACTGGCAACGATGATGACCAAGGAACCGGGGAGAGTTTTCTTCATCAACTATGCGTTGGATATCACTCCTGCCTGTGATTGTTATGGATGGACCGATACCCCTTTTGTAAATGGCATCGGTGTTTTGGCTTCTTTCGATCCAGTGGCCGTCGATAAAGGGTGTATTGATTTGATGAATGAGGCACCGGGATTGACCAATTCTGAAGCGGAAGAGTTTCATGCGTTGGCTCCTGGTTCAAAAAAATTAAATCTCATCAAAGGCAAAGACATTGAGCAACAGGTGTATGGGGGAATGGAGAATGGTTTGGGCAGCGCCGAGTATCGGATGGAGGTCGTTCCGCTCGATCGCAGTCAGAGGTCGATCGGACGGTTCTACCCGGAAGGGGTGAGGGCGAAGAAATTGAAGCCCATGTATGAAAGAAATCACCCCCTCTCCGGCCTGGATACGGCCTCGTTTGGTAAACCGACCGAAGGGGTGACTCAACCCATATATCCAAAAAAATGATCCAGTGATCAAATCAGAAAGGGCAGAGGAGATGAAAAAAAGAGACTCGGAGTTATTTAAGCCTTTAGTGGAAACTTCGGAAAGGTATCTCAGGGATTATTGTGATGGAAAACAGGATGATGATGAGCGAGCCAAAATCGCTTTACGGGTGCTTTCTCTTTATCGTCAGATTCTAAAAGTGGAAAAACAAAGGGAACAGATCAAAGCCGAATGGAAGAAACTCATCACCGGTGTGGCGGAATTGAAAAAAGGAGCAAAAAAGACGCCGAAGAAAAAACAAGGAAAAAACCTTCGTAAGACTCAATCGAGGTGTTCTTAGGAAATTCAACCTACTCCAATTCCATTTGGAAGGGGAGGGGGTAATCGCCCGTAAAACAAGCATAACAAAAAGACTCAGCGTCCTCTTTCACACATTTTTTCAAACCTTCTAAACTTAAATAATTTAAAGAACTTGCATTAATAAACTTCTGAATTTCCTTCACCTCATGAGAGGAAGCGATCAACTCCGACCTCTTAGGAGTATCAATCCCGAAGAAACAGGGATGGGTGATTGGAGGAGAACTGATTCTCACATGGATCTCTTTGGCGCCGGCATTTCGAAACATTTTGTTGATCTTTCGGCTGGTGGTGGCTCGAACGATGGAATC
Organism: Syntrophaceae bacterium; assembly: GCA_013388645.1. GTDB lineage: Bacteria > Desulfobacterota > BSN033 > BSN033 > UBA1163 > UBA1163. The sequence goes on from JACAEV010000144.1 coordinate 5,729, forward strand.
ATCCACGGTGACAATTCGCTTATTCTTTAAAAGTTCTTTAACTGGATTTAATTTAATCTTGACCCCAAAATGGCGAATTCGTTGTTCAGGCTCGATAAAAGTCCTTCCGATATAATGATTTCTAATCATCCCAAGCTCCAAGGGAATTTTTGATTGAGCCGAATAACCCAAAGTGGCTGGAAATCCGGAATCCGGGATCGGGACAACCATGTCCACCTCGACTGGCGCTTCCCTGGCAAGTTGAGCCCCAAATGACTTTCTGACCCCATAGACATTTCGATTGAAGATGAAACTATCGGGCCGGGCAAAGTAGATGAATTCAAAGATGCATTGATGGCGTTGCCTCTGAGGGAAAGGTTTAAACGATTTGGTTCCCTGTTCATCGATGAGGAGGATTTCTCCAGGTTCGATCTCTCTTACAAACTTGGCACCGATGAGGTCAAATGCACAGGTCTCGGAAGCGACCACCGGCGCTCCTTTTAGTTGGCCGAGCACCAAAGGCCTGAAGCCAAAGGGGTCCCTGGCCACAATCATTTCTCTTTCGGTTAGGATGAGTAGAGAATAGGCGCCCTCGACCTGTTTTAGGGCATGCACCGTCCTTTCGATAAGGGTCTTTTCTTTGTACCGAGCGATCAGGTGAACAATGACTTCGGTATCCATGTTCGACTGGAAAATGGAACCCCTGGATTCGAGTTCGCTTCTGATGAGGGAGGCATTGGTGAGGTTGCCGTTATGGGCAATGGCAAGGGTTCCCCGATGGTAATCCACCACAAAAGGCTGGGCGTTTTTAAGTTCACTGGAACCTGCAGTGGAATATCGGACGTGGCCGATCGCATTTCTTCCAGAGAGCCTTTTTAGAATTTCCCTCGTGAAGACTTCGGAAACCAGTCCCATTTGTCGGTAGTGATGAAGTTGTCGATGGTCAGAGGAGACAATTCCAGCACTCTCTTGACCACGATGCTGAAGGGCGTACAGACCTAAGTAAACAAGATTTGAGGCTTCCTGATGATTATAAATACCAAAGATGCCACACATAGTTTTCCTTTATAAAAGGGTTCAAGGGTTCGAGGGTTCAAGAATTTTGTTTCATAAATTGTCGTTGCGTCTTAGTATCTTGAGGAAACAATGGCCTGAAGTATTGATCATTTCACTTGGCCACTTGGGTCCTCGAACCCTTCTAAGTTTTAATCGTCGTATCCCCGGGGATGGTTTCGATGCCATTTCCATGCTGTTTCGATGATCGTTTTCAGATCGGGATATCGAGGGATCCATCCAAGCTCCTTCTTGATTTTTTCTGAACTGGCAACCAGTCGGGCTGGGTCTCCGGACCGTCTGGGTGATTCGATCGCTTTCACTTTTCTCCCGGTCACCTTTTCAACTGTTTCGATCACTTCTCTGACAGAATATCCGTTGCCGTTTCCCATATTGTAGATTCCAGAAAAGTTTTTTTGTCCTAATTTCTCAAGGGCCAAAATATGGGCTTGTGCAAGATCGGTGACATGAATATAATCGCGAATACACGTTCCATCGGGCGTATTGTAATCCGTGCCAAAAACAGGAACCGACGTACCTTCCAAGGCGGCTTTGATGACCAAAGGGATGAGGTGACTCTCAGGGGAATGATCTTCTCCAAGATCTCCTTCTGGATCTGCCCCTGCCGCATTGAAGTACCTAAGAGAGATGAAATTGAATAATCCCGCCTGATGATAAGCCTGTAGCACCCTTTCAAAAATCCATTTGGTTTCACCATAGGGGTTGGTTGGGCAACAGGAGTGATCCTCGGTAATGGGGACCTTTTGAGGTTCTCCATACACAGCAGCGGATGAAGAAAACACAAATTTTTTAATTTGATATTCTTCTATTATTTCAATTAGTTTTATGCCATTTTTAACATTATTGTTGAAATATTTTAATGGATTCTGAACGGATTCTCCCACTAAACAATCTGCTGCAAAATGCATGACGGCATCAATCGAGTAGGTTTGAAAAGTCTCTTTCAGGTTTTTAGAGTCAGATAGGTCCCCCCATACAAAGGGAGCATTTTTAATGGCTTGTCGGTGGCCTGTTTGAAGGTTATCGTAAATGACAGGTTGATATCTCTGGCGGAGAAGTTCCTTCACCACGTGACTACCGATATATCCAGCTCCGCCTGTGACAAGAATCGTTGACATCGATTAGGTTATAAAGGATTTCCGTTCCATTTGTCAACGAACCAACCCCTCATATCTCCTTTAGCCGAGCATTTGCAGACAATTTCTCGATGCTCTCTGAAATCTCTTTAAGGTATTTAGAAATTTTCTGCCCCTCCTTCGTCGAATCTTCGGGGATTTTTGAGATTCCATATCTTTCATACTCATCCAGAGCAGATTTGACGGTCATATCTTCGATCGTCCTTCCCGGTTGGAAGGCTACTTCATGCTTGACTCCCTTTGTTGTCTCCGCCACTAATCCAACCCCTGCTAACTCGTGGAGAAGTTGTCCCACCAACTGCACTGGGATTTCTAAGGCACGGCCAATCTCACGGGCGGTGAGTGGTTTTTCCCCCAAAGAAAACTTTTTTATGAGGAGATGAAAGATTCTGAGCATCAGAAGTTTTTTTGACGAGACGCTGATCTGAGAATAGTCTGGATGGAAACCATATGTTTCGTAGTGCTCATTGGCATGAGCCATTTCTGCTCCGAACAGGACGATCATCCAACTGATTTGAACCAATGCTAAGAAAAGGGGGAGAGCGGCGAAACTTCCATAAATGGCACCGTAACTTGCTGCCCCAATTTGGAATTTGATATAGATCCATTGGATAATCTGAGCAATCGTCCCCGCCGTGATTCCCCCCAAGATCGCTGAACGGATCGGAATTTTAGTATTTGGCATGATGATGTAGAGCATGGTGAACAGAACCCAGATGGAGACATAGGGTAAAAGATTCAAAAGAAGAAAGATGACTTTACTGAAAATACCGAACAGGGCAATTTTATTAACGATTACTTTCACCTGACTGGCTATCAAAACAGTTGCACTGCTGGAGATGACAAGGAGAATAGGAGCAAAGACCATCATCGCAATATAATCGCTAAATTTTCTCACCAAGCTTCTTGATTTTTTGACCTCCCAGATATCGTTCAGCGCTCCTTCAATTTTCCCTAAGATCGAAATGACCGTCCAAAACAATAGCGCTACCCCGACCCCGGCAATTAAGCCACCCTTTGCCTGTTCCAGAAGCCTATGGGAGAACGAAATAATCTGCGTGGTCATATCGGCCTGCCAATTTGCTTTATCTGCCATTTGAAGGATTTGTTTTTCGATGAGTTTTTCAAGACCGAACCCCTTGGCAATTGCAAAGGCCACGGCGACGATGGGGACAATATTGAGGAGAGAATAATAGGTTAAAACAGAAGCTGTTTTTTGACAACGGTCTCTCAAAAATCCACGAGAGGCTAAAAGCACGACCCTGAGATATTTCAGGCCAAGGGCCTTGTGAGGGGGGAGGTTCTTTAAACGGATTTCCCAGATGCCCGTATTAAAGAATTGAACTATTTTCGAAATCATTGTCGCCTTCGTGTATGGATCTCATCGCAGGTTTTTCTTCATTCCGCTTTCCCTTAGGAAGAGAAGTTTGGGGATCGCGTTGCCTCGATCGGGATATGCGAGAAAGAATCAACACCCTCTTTCCTCCGGAAAGGAGGTTAAACTTCTTCCTGCCGCCTCTGTTTTATTTTAATTTAAAATCCACTCGGCTGTCTTTGACCTTCTCCTTTTTTTCTGGGGGAAGGGATTTGGGTTCCAGAATAAAGACTCTCTCCGGTTCTACCTGCTTCGATTTTAGGATGGCCTCTTTTACTCTCATGGATCGTTGAGAGGCGAGGGTCCTCAGGTCGCTCTCCTGGACCTCAATATGGGTCATCATTAATTTTTCCATTTCCGGCGCCGGGATGTCTTTGACCATGCCGATCACATTCTTCGGCTTTGGAAATTTTTCCTCTTTATAAGCCATCTTGAGGTATTTTTCATATTCCTGTTTTTCAATTTTCACCTCATCCACTGGGATCGCCGGTTGTCCTTTCTTGACCATCTCTTTGAGTTTTTGGGATTTCAATTTCCTGTCGAATAGATATTGTTTTAACCCGTCTTTATCTTTCTCCATGTCGACATGTCCCTCAATATCCATTTTAAGAGCAGGTCTGTCCTGAAGTGCTTTGACAATGGTTTCAAGTTTTTTCTGGCTGGTCTCCGTGAGCGCTGTGCTTCCATAATCAAATTCTACAAAGCTCAATTCCTCCCCGCCCCCGAACACGGCTCCGAGGAGGGAAAAGGGAGAGGTTGCGGCCTTTGAAATTAAATTGACCAAAATCTTGAGAATCACTCCCCAAACACTGAATTTTGGGTCGTCCAGACTCCCCGTGACTGGAAGGTCCAGTTTAATCTCGCCCTTTCTGTCTTTTAAAAGGGCGACGGCAAGCTTCACGGGTAGCTTCGTCGCCTGAGGACTCTCCACTTTGTCCCCAAAGGTGAATTGATCAATAAAAATATTATTTTGTGAATCGAGCTTCTTCTTCACGATGAGATATTTTAAATCGAAGGAGAGTTTTCCTTTCTCGATCGTATACCCCACAAATTTTCCCGAGTAAGGCGTGGCAGGACTGAGATCCAAATCTTTCAATCTGGCCTTTAAGTCGACAAAGAGGTCCTCTCGTAGAGGGTTAATTTTTCCGGTGATCTCAAGCGGGGCATAATTATTCAATTTGGCACGAAGCTCGACATCCGCGGTCGTATTTTCCTCAGCCGAAAGCCCGGATATCCTCCCCGCCATTTCTGATAGGTTTGTTGAAAATTCAGGTTTGACCGATTTGTCAAACAGGTCAATCTTCCCCCCTTGAAGAGTGATCTGACCAATTTTGATATTCTTTGAAGGCTCTTTTTCCTTTGCTATGGCCGCTTCTTTCTTTTGGGGAGGGGAGGGGGGAGTGGAGGAGGCTTTCGGTTCCTCTGTTTTGATGATTTCCTGAAGATTGAGTCTTCCTTCAGAATTGATGATGACGCGAGAATAGAAATTAGTTAAAGCGATCCCTTTGATGTCGATGGAGAGGGGGGTCATTCCAATATTGAGATCACTCAATGAAAGGGATTCCCATTTTAGAAATTCCTCCCCATTTCCCTTGTCCAGCGAAGACAGATTGTTCAGAGAAGCTTCTCCTTTATAGGTGACTTTAAACTCCTTCTGGTCAGACCCATCCAGTGAAAGATTTCCTGAGGTGGAAAGGGTTCCCCCCGTGACCGACACGTTCACCTTATCCGTATAATAGGATTGAAGCGGGAGAATCTCAATCCCCTTCAGATCCATCTTTAAATCGGCGACGAAGGGATCTATGCCAATGGTTCCTGTTGTCAAAATAGTGCCTTTTTCATTGAAGAGGAGAGAGAGGTTGATTTTCCCCTTACTATTTTTGGCCGTTGAAATGGCCTCTCCTCCTAACTTCAGATTCTGAGCGACCAGCGTGACCGGTTCAGAGGGTGTCTGATCCTCCAGCATCATCTTATAGTTGTCAACAGACATTTGCTTCAGAGAGATCAGCCAAGGTTTTTCTTGTTCCTTGGGTTTGTCACTGGATTTTATCTCTTCACGTGTATCGCTTGAGGCCGGTTGAGGAGTCAGCTTGAGGATATCGATCTCGCCGTTCTTTAATCGTTTGATGAACACGTCCCCCTTCTGGGTTGAAAAGAGACCTACCTTTATCTCTTTTTTAGTAAGGTCCAATTCTGTCTCTTTGACGGAAAGATTGGGGATCTTCAGGAATTCAGCATTCTCTTGAGGTCGTTTGAGGCGAAGGCCGCTGAGAAGGAGAGAGAGACCGGAGAGAGAAATCTTTGGTTCTTTTTCATCTTTTAGATATTGATACCGCGAAAATAGATCGAGGCGGCCGTCCTCAATGTCAAAGAGAATTTTATCTCGATAATAAGGGGCATATTTTTTTAATGGAATGGATTTGATCTCCAGTTTCCCCTCTACTCCAAGGGGCTCCATTGAAAAATCACCCTCCATTTTGAAGGTTTCTTTGGCCTCGCTCAGGAAGGATAGAGCATAGGCTGCCTTCTTGTCTTTGGCATTACTGAAATGATCCACCTTCAAGTCGATTGGGTTTAAGATGGTCTTAAAGGGTTTGCTTCCAGATCGATCTGAGAAAGTGATTTTTCCACCCAGGAACTGGACTTCATCGATGTCCAGGGAGAAAGGGATGGAGACCTCTTCTTTTTTAGGGGCAGGTTTTGTCTCTTTGGTTTCAGGAAAGAGAGAGAGGACATTTAGCATTCCTTTTTCATCCCGGCTGATCTCTAATTCAGGAGATTGAACGGAGATGTTTGATAGATGAAAGGTCTTGGTGAGCGGTTCTGATGGAGCGATGGAGAGAGTAAGCAGAGGAAGCCTCAGTAGAGGTTTATTCTGCCCGTCGTCCACGGCGATCTTTTTCAAAGCGATATTTCCCGTGACGGTCATGGAAGGTTTCTCATCTTTCGATTGAAGAAATGAGATTTTTAACTGGGTATCGAGATAGGCAGAATGTATCTTCATATTCGTCTTTGTGGGGAGATAGGCCAGATAATAGGGAAGGTTCAGATCGTTAATGTTGATGTCAAAAGAGGTCTCCAGACTCTGATGAAAAGGTTTGGTCTGACCCTGGATCGAATAGGGGGTGTCATTGATCTTGGCTGAAAATAAAGGTTGGACATATATTTGAACGTAGGAGGGAATATTCGACAGGAAGGGGATCCCGATATTGAGCTCTCTGACCGTGTGTTTTTTCTTTACCGGCTCGTCAAAGAGATCCATGCTTCCGTCTTCAATCTTGATATTATTGAACGAAAACCTTAATGGTTTTGATTTTTCTTTTTCGGTGGGAACCGTCTCTTTTTTTTCAATGATATCGGAAAAATTATAGGACAGATCTGGACGACGGACGATCTTGATAAAAGGCTTCTTGAATCTCACCTCTTTGAGGATCAAAGCCAGTCGGAGAGCAGAGAGACTTTGGAGATTCAGATAAATCTCCTCACAAGATGCAAATGTCTCCGAGCTTCCTCGATCTTTGATCATGAGCCCTCTTCCTGTGACAGAGAGGGCGTAAGGATTGATCTTGATCTGGTCGATTGTGACCTCGCGATGAAGGACTTGAGAAAGTTGTTTGGTCAAAATCGATTTGAAGATCGGGGGCAAGACAAAAAAACCGATCAGGGTGAAAGCCGCAAAGAAAATGATCAGGCCATATAACATTTTCTTCCAGCGCGGCTTGAGCTTATTTTCATAAAATCTCTTTAATTTTTTAGCCATTGGTTTTTCCCTGAAAGAAAGAGTGAGCGTTGACAAATAGAATCTGATAATATTTTACTCCCAATTTTTAAATATTCAACAAGATTTTTTGCTGACCGCCGATCACTTCCATTGAAAGAGGCCGTCCTATCCTTAGGATAGGTCATTTATCTATTTTTACTAAGGAGTCCATAATTGAAAAGACATATCGTTCTGAAAATCTCCCCTTACCCCTTTTGCCAAAGAGGGGTAATTCCTCCCTTTACAAAAGGGAGGGGAGGAGGGATTTGGTCTTC
>JACAEV010000145.1 GCA_013388645.1 Syntrophaceae bacterium
ATTTGCCCCTCTTCGAGACGGCTCATGACCCGAATTCGCTTAGGAATGGTCAACTGGCCACGGGATTTGATTTCTGCTGTGATGGATCTTGCAGCTTGCACGTTGCGCCTCCTTATTTTATTCTGAATTCAGAATATCAGAATTCAGAAAAAAATGCAATATCCAAATTTACTCCACTTTGATTTTGCCATCTTCCTGTGCGAAGTTTTGGGGTCAAATCTTTATTCTTGACTTTGCTCGCTGCCTATAAAACAATCTTAAGCATGAGCTTTCAGGTGCTCCTTGCTATCTGGATAGCGTGATCTTAGGAGGGTCAAAATAAAAAGCCCTTTAAAAACAAGGGCTTTCTTTCTTAATATTGGTGGTCCCTAGTGGGCTTAAAGTAGAACTCCACTCCTCCAGAAATATTAAATTTAACTTATGGAATCAAAAGGTCCAGAAAAATCGACGTTATGTACATAAGCCTAATACCGACACTTCTGGCAAAATCAATCTAACAGAAGAAACTTTAAAATGTCAAGGAGTTAAGGAGCGTAAATAGACGCCTCACAGCGTTTGTTTACGCTTTTTTGTTTCAAAATTCGTACGAGATTAGCACTGAGAATCTTCGATGGTCCTATCCTTAGAGACAGTTGAGCAATGGCAATCATAATGCACGGCTTTAAGAAACTATGAAGGGAGGTGATGGAGTTGAACGGCAGGCCACTGTCAAGCCTCGGATTTTCTGTATCCATTGTGTCGGAAGGAAATCCGAAAATTTGTCAATCACGTCAAACCAAAACGAAAGGAGCTAAGAAATATGGAATTTACTTCTCTCAGACAGGCACTTTCAGAAGTCGTTAAAATTCTCAAACGGTTTCTCTACTTCAAAGACCCCTTCTCTTATTTGATACTGGGTCTCTTTGTGCTCCAAACCCACTGCTACGAAATTTTTGATGCGGCCCCTTATATCTTGCTTAACGGTCCCCATGCCTCTGGCAAGACTCTGACTCTTGACCTGCTCAACCTGCTTTGTCATCGTTCCCTCCTGATCTCTCAAATCACCAAAGCCGGGTTCTTTCACGTGATTCACCGATTGAAGGGAACGCTCTTGCTTGATGAGGCGGAAAATCTATCCAGGCGTTACCAGTCCGAATTTGATATGGCAGTCCTGTTGCACGGGTACCGAAAAGGCGGGTTCGTGGTCCGCGTGGATCCAAGAAAACGCAAGCCCACAAAATTCAAGGTGTATGGTCCGAAAGTGATGGCCAACATCTCCGGGATCTACTCCAGACAACTTAGAAGCCGCTGCATCATCATCAAAACCACACCAATTGAAGGAGGAGACTAAAATGGAAAGATACATAAGTTTTCGACATGAGAAATTATTTAAGGACTTAGCTAAAGGCATAACAACATTATTCAAATCAAGAAAGTTAAAAAAGCAGATTGCCGTCCTTTACGAAAACTTGGAACCGGTGAAGGGACTGAATGGAAGAGACTTCGAGCTCTGGTCGGGCATTCTTGCCCTTGCCCAGAAGATTGATTCTGAGAATCCAAATCTTAATCTCTATGACCGTGTTCTCAAGGTCGCTATTTCCGCCACCGAGAAAAGGGACGAGGAAACTTTCTTCTTGGATTGGAACTCTCGATTCCTGATATCGGTAGCAAATTACGTTAAAGCCAACCAGCATGACAGCAACACCTTTATCCAAGCCGACTTAATCACCAACCATGTCAGCGACGAAGTTAAGCCTCCCTTCAGAATCCGAACAGAGACCATAGGGAAGCTATTGGACCGTGAATCTATTCTCATTGAGAGAAGGGTGAGATGGTTCAAAGACAAAGACGGCAGTCAAGTCCACAAGACGGGATGGAGGCTCGATGTCGAAAGGTTAAAGAAAAAGGTCTCCAAATTCCAGAAGTACATCCAACCCAAAGAAGATCCTCCGGTCAATCAAGGTTTTTCCAATTCCGACCTTGCTGGCATTTTTGACGATGAGCAATTCAAAAATTAGAGAGGAGAACTAAAAATGTCAATTGCTTTTGAACTTTTCAAATCCATCGGTAAAAGGCCGTGCCCTCCCGGCTCCAGAGTGGACCGCTGCCCAATAGTAATCAACGAAAACAGCGAGGATCTTTTAACGTCGAATGTGTTTGGGCTTTTGAAGTTTCTACCGCCGACCGCATGGCCAATCCCCTTACTCGAAATGACCTTCAAAGGAAGGACTTTCGGCCCTATTGAACGGGGCAAGATCAAGGTCGAATTCTGGAAGAAGCTACCCTCGCCACCCGGAGCCAAATACCACGAAGGGACACCGGAGATCGACATCGTCATAAAGATTGGCCGCCTGATCGTCCTTCTTGAAGCAAAATACCGATCTCCGATACAGGGAGAGCTCGCCCGTGAGCATAAGAGAGACCAGATTCTCAAATACTTGGACTGCGGGGTTCACAACCTCTGGCCAGAATCCGGGACCCCCTGTGAGATCCTTTTCGTTCTTCTGACAGACATGGAACGAGAACCAGAAACTCTGTCCCAGTACAGGGATCCCGAGAAGATACTCGCGGGACTCACCCAAGCTCGGCCCTTCATCGATTACGAAGATGTAAGCAGAAGATTGGCCAGGAACATCGGACATGCCAGATGGAGAGACCTATTACAGATTCTGGAGAATCAGGATGCCAAGAGGCTGAACCCGACAGAGTCGATGATCATCGCAGACCTCATTGTCTATTTGAGACATAAACTCCGGGCTACAAAATGAATGCACCAATGACAGCAGCATTATCAAATCCAAAGGCAAAGGAGAGATGAGATGGATGTCACAAACCTAATCCCCAGAGTTCCTGATTTCCCGGCGCTGACCATTCGCAAGAGTGGGCATATTTCAATTCATCAGCTGACCGTGGACCGGTTTGGCCTGATGGGGACTAAATACGTAAATCTCGATTTTGATCCCGTAGAGACTACTTTAGAAATCAAACCCAGTATAGATGAATCTGAGGCTCCCTATAAAGTCTCTAAGGAGAGGAGTGGTGCGCTCATAATCCAGGCCAAAGAATTCCTTGATTGTACCGGAGTTGTTTATTCCCATGGCTCAAGAGTATTTCCGGTGAGATGGAACCGGCTGAAAGGGCGCATTGTGGCCCAACTCAAACAATAAATTTGAGTTCAAGTTTTCTGCCGGAAAGATACGGCACTAACTCTAATTCCCCGATCTTGTCCGGTGCAAGCTTAAAACGTAGGCCGCCCCAATTTCCTGTTATGGACTAAGCAGGAAGTTGGAATTTTTAGTTATGAAGCCCCTTGATATAACAACAAAGTTGAACAAAACGGATTTTCCATTGTTATTAAAGTATGGCGGTAATAGGCAAGTAAATAGAGTGTAAAGAAAACAGATGAATAGACAGTGCACGTACAGAACCAGATAGGACCGGAAATCATTGATCTATAGAAAGGAGGTGAGGCCGATGGTAAGAATCAGATCCCCCTGCGAACTCAGTAACATTTAACGAAGCGAAGTGTACCCGAATGCTTTAACAGGCTTAAATTCTCAGTCTCAAGACTACAAATAAAAGGGAGGTAATTGAAATGAAAGAGGAGATAGATTTCAAGGAAGAGGCTATGGAGCACTTCTTTAAATCGTTTAAATTCGAATGGCATGAGGCAAACCGACACTACCACCTCGGTATGGCATGCTCAGCCCTTCTCTGTTTTGACGAAGCAATCACCGCGTTTGAGAAGGCTGTCTTTATAGATCCAAATCATGTCCAAGCACTCCGTGAGTTGGGATGGCACTACAAGTTCCAAGCTGACAACGAGTACGACTACCCAGAGGGACCCGACGACGCGAAAGAAATTTACGAGAAGGCAGCAGCGGCTTATAAGAAAGTTATTCGCTTGAAACCTGCCTTTGTGTCGGCCCACACAGACCTTGGTACAATCTATGCTGCTTTGGGAAATCATGAAGAGGCCGTCGCTGCCTTCAAGGAAGCGATACGGATCAGACCAACTTATGCGGAAGCCCACTATTATCTTGGCCTATCCTATCTGAAGATGGGGGACAAATCTTCAGCGATAGAAGAGTATAACAGGCTTGGATCACTGGGTAGCGATTTATCCCAGAAGTTGTTCTGTCACCTGTGGCCTGATCAGTGTCAGCCAGTTAAAAGCGTCAAAAGTGAGACGCCTGTTACAAAGCCAATTGAGTCTCCGAACTTAAAATCAGAAGAAAGGAGGGAATTGACATGACACTCGAAAAGTTTGAGAGACAACAGCGTCCTGATTGGCCTGCAGCGACCATTAGGAAAAACGGCAGCCTCAGCCTTAACCACAAGGCCATTGAGGAGTTCCATCTTGAGGGCAAACGAATTTTCACCCTTCACATCGATTCGAAGGCAGGGCAAATCGGGATCAAACCGGCTGATGATGATAAAGACCCTTCTGCTTTCAAGGTCTGTAAAGAGAGGGGGAAGACATTGACCATCGGATGCCAGGCCTTTTTGAAGGCTGCAAAGATTCCATATTGGCAGGGCTCAAGAGTCCTCAAGGCCGAGTGGGACTCCCAAAAGGGTATGCTCATCGTGAAGATCAGTTAAGTTTGGTGTGGCCCTGGTTTCTATAATGAGGCCGGGGCCACACTGCACATGTTATTTAGACAGACAAAGACCTACCTCTCCTTTTGGCCAATCTTTGACTATTTCCATCTATTTTGATAAATTTCTCAGCAGGCGGACCTTCCTGCTTGTCTAACGAGATCAAAGATCATTTGGAGGCTTTCTTAACCTAAAAGGAAAATCTCCAGCAAAGGCAGTTCTTGACACGGAGAGGCTTACAATCGACGTGCAAACTCAAAAAATGGATGTCTACAGAAAAGTTTCCATAGAGCCCTGGGAAGCGGATGAAGGATCACCTTAATGGTAGGGGAAATTCATGAAGGCATTTTTTAGCGATCTCCATCTAAGTGATGGTAAGGACCGAGACGATTTCCAATACCAAACCGAGTTTGATAAACTTTTGAACGAATTGTCTGCAGAGTACAGAAAGGTGGAGATCGTTTTTCTTGGAGACATTTTTGACTTGATCCGCACCCAGAAATACTATGAGCTTGAGGAAGAGCCTTTCACTGAGGACAAGATCAGAGCAGTTAAAAGAAGGGTGATGGAAGAGATTGTGGAAAACCACTCACGCTTCTTTGAAACACTGAGGGGTTTCGAAGAGCAGCCCGATCACACATATAGATACATCGTGGGAAACCATGACTTCGGGATCAGCCTTGATGGTAGGCTTTTGGAAATAATACGAGAAAAACACGGACTCACCTTTACTCCTGAAAATTACTATAAGGAAGCACAGTTGGGCATATGGGCGGAGCATGGCCACCGATATGACATCATCAATAACACCTTTAATAATGATGGAACACCGATACCCTACTGTCTCGGCGACAAAATCGTCGTTGAAATAGTGAATAGGTTTTTCGAGAAGGTGAGAGAAAAACAAGAAGAATTAGGGATCAACCCCGAGATAATCCATGACCTCGATAACGTGAGACCCCAGTCGGCCATTGTGAATTGGCTTGATTACATCGATGAGACAGGCCAACTCAAGCGGCTCTATTACGAAACCATAACAAGTTTCATTGTCAACAATGTAGACGAAGTGGCACCCCTGATATGGGATTTCTTATTGGGCAAATACCAGCCAGATCTCCTGAAGGCAGCCAGAGAACTCGCAAAGAAAGGGGTTGGCAAGTACATCATCTTTGGGCACACCCATGCCCCGCTCGATAAGAGATTGGCGAAAGGAGCAAGACACCTGAATAGTGGCACATGGAGGAAATTTATTGAACCGAAGGGACGCCCGTCAACCAGAATGAGAACCGTGCCCACATATAGTGAAGGCGGAGAGCAGTTCTACACTCAAGAGCCATACTTCTACTACAAGTTCAAATCCACGATAAACCTGAGCCACGTACTATTTTATGAAGAGGGAGAAGGCGAAGTAGGGCCACACCTGATCCAGCAAGAAAAACCGATTCCAAATGGTTGACCAAGGGCAAGTTGGAGATAGAAAACACAGCTCTTTGGTAGTGAGACGGGTGAGTGCTGAGGCAGGATCAACCGTTAGTCCATAATTCACATCACAATAGGAGGTGATTTTATGTCTTCTTTTCCTTTCAATTACATTCCTGAGAACCTAAAATTTGCTGATAAGCCTGTTTGGGTATCCGCAACCGACGGTGACACCCCAACCCTTCAACTGCCAATTAGAATGCTCGGCATGGATGCCCCTGAACTCCACTATCAAGGGGCAACGGAGAAGACCCCAGGTAAATACGATGCCAAAATGGAGAACTTTCTCAAAGTAGAAGGAAAAGATCTTGATGTCGGCTTGAAAAAACATCTTGAGAATCGCCTAAAAGACAAACCCAGCACACGCCAAATTCAAGACGGCAAAGTGGCATTTGATCATTTCCTGGACATTGTAGCATACCGCCTGGACCGTGGTGTCGGAAAGAACGGCAAAAAGCTCACTCCCCGAAAGATCTTCATTATGGCTCCACAAGAGGTATTTGACCGTTATGGCCGCCTCCTTGCCTATATCAATGCTGCGTACGAGAAGAGTGAACTCAAGAAAATACCGTTATCCAAACGCCCAACATTTAACCTCCAGATGATCCAAGATGGACATGGGGTCAGCCTCACCATCTATCCGAACATTCCAAAACCAGACGACCTAAAGATGGTTCAGGATGCAGTCAAAAACGCTCGAACCCACGGGAAGGGGTTCTGGAAACAGGCAGGGAAAGTTCTTTTGCCTTATGAGTTCCGATGGATTGTCGACACGATTCTCGGCAAACGCAAAGGCCCAGATCGATACTGCTCTGACATTACTACCGGGAACTTATTTCCTCCCCAACAGTATTACCGAGTTCTACCTGAGAATCGATTGTTCTTCTATGAGGATCAGGTAGGCGATGCGCTCAAAATGGGGCTGAAGCTAACGGTATAATTCATGAGAGGGTATATCAATCTGTCAATGCCAGGATTCAGACAACTATCAGAACTTCTTCTTGAACGGACAGATCAAATAATATTCTGCCCAGTATATCGATGAAGGTAGTAAGGTAGTAATGATAAATGAGCCGACCCTCACATCGAAAACCGATAGATGAAATAGCTTCGATAGTACATAACCGACCACTTGCATCAGCCATCTATAGGTCAGTGGCTTCAGGTCTTGATTGCCCTTTTGTTCACCTCGTTAGTTGCAGGACTGTCTATGAGTTATTTAAGCGATCACTTGACTCTGCAATCCGAGACATTGAGGAACATCCAAAAGGTAAGCTTTTCCAGAGATTGATTGAATATGGCCCTCACAATCCCGATGTTCCTGAATCATTGATTAGTGATCACAAGACAACTTTATCCGATCCTGAATGTGGAACATGTGTTGAATTTATTTATTCACATATGGTTAACCGCTTCAAGGGCGAACTGGCCGAGCTACTCGCAATTGATCCTTGCATTGCCCTCATTCAACAATTGCGCAGAAAAGGACACTTGCCTTCAGACGTTCAGCTCTTTTGGGGTGAAATGATACAAGAACGCCGAAAGGTAAAAACTAAAGAAGGCAATCTACAGTGGGGCAGTTTTACCAAAGGCGCCGATGGCTTACTTGCCGAAGAGGTATCAGATCGACACAGCAAGTCCTTTGATACCCTAAAAGTTCTGGGTATCGTTGAAGTTAAGTCCATGTCTTACCCCATGCAAAAAGTCGCTACCCAAATCAACAGCCACATTATGCGACTGAGAGGGGGAATTAAACTTGAAGGAAAAGAATGGACATCTAACCATCTATCTGTTGCTCCCATTAATACCCCTAAGAAAAAGAAGTTGAAACTGGCACGAATTATGGTGGTGCCCTCGACATGGAAGTTAAGTCGTGAATGGCACAGTGTAAAGGCAGATAAAGGTCGGGAAATAGTGCTCCCTGAACCCTCTGAGACACAACTCCAGGCTCGATTTGAAGAATTGGAATCCAATCTATGGAAAATTACACTTCCGTGGTCCGTGGAGGGACTCAATCAAGCATCCTATGAGATGACCTTCTGGTATATGTCACAAGTAGGTTCGCATGTTTACAAGAATAAAACCTTCCCAAAGGGGTGGGAATACATGACACCCAAAGAGGCTGGATATAATGCCATCAAGATGATGCTTTATTACATTCCATTGCGCTATATTTCAACACGACAGGGACGCCTGGCTACCAGGCTCTATAATGTCTACTGTTTTGGCTATCCCTTAGGCGCTGACAGTAAAGAGATGCTGTGGCCAGACAATTTTCCTTACCGAGAGAAGAAATAGGATCGGACTCCATGACCCTTAACAAAAATAGTCCGCTTCTTTTGCACTTGATAAAACGTATTTATCAATTCTTATAAAGTTTAAGTGGCTCTGTAATAAAGAAAATGAGTATAAAAGGACCCGAACCAAAGCGACTTCTCAAAGGGAAAACCTTTCATAAAAAGATCCAAAAGGATTGGCATAAAAATGCCGAAGGCCCTGTTAAAACAGAGAAATCAATTACAAAGCCCAGTGGACGAAAAGGGCGTATCGATGTATTAGCCCAGAGTGATAATTCACTGGTTGCCGTTGCTGAAATTAAAGCATCCGATTGGGACACGATGACAATATCTTCAGTCCGTAGAAGCGTAAGACGCCAAGCAACTCAAGTCTGGGATTACATCGAGTCGCAATTAGAATCAGGGAGAGACGTATCGCCTGGCATTATATTTCCGAAACGCCCCAGAGATACAGAATTATTGAAGTTGATAGAGGGGCTGTTTGAAGCAAAAGGACTCTCAGTAGTCTGGGATGATGAATCATTAGAAGATCGCAAAGCACGAATCTAATCGGGATTAGCCCGAATTGCATCGGAGTTCTTTATGCCAGGCCGACAGCGGACAAGGCTGATAGCCCGTAACCAACAGGGATGTGAAGCGATCAAAAATCGGAGCCCTTTGCTCCCATTCCAAAATGAGTTCAAAGAAGACATGTTAGAAATAAAGATTCAGTTTCACCCCGATTGAAACATCGCTGCTATCATTCACCAATATGCAATCACGGTATCATAACTGAGGGGAGCCTATGATCACATGGTCATTTAATTTCAGTCAGGCCGCAAAAGAGAACAATGCAGAGAAGTACCTGTTATCCAGGATAAGAAGTTGGCCGAACGGTATGCGAGGAACTGACAAGAGCATGCCAAGAATCTGAATTCTAAGTTGGGAGAAGGAAGGCACAGGAGAAATAGATCAGAGAAAAGGTGAGGCCCCTTTTCTCTTCATTATATTCTGAAATTGAAAACCCTCGGGGAGATTACGATTAAGACAAGCTATTGGAATCAAAAAACTTCTTCCAGTATACCGAGATAATGGTCGTAAGTACCCTTCCCAAAATTTGTCACCGCTTTGAATAAATTGTCATCGTTGGAAAGAGTTTTTCCATTTTAAGACTTCGTTTTAACCTCACCAAGATAAATAATACCTCTTTTAAATTGAGTAGTTACAAGAAGAGTTATTTCGATCTTTTCTCTGGCATATATCTTGCTGCCTATCAAAACGAAGAATAGTGCGAAAAACTCTATCAAATTCTAGCAAAGCGAGATAAGCCGTCCTATGGAAAAAAGCAAGAAGGATGAAGTTTTAACTACGGACGAAGCGATTCGATACCTAAAGATTTCAAGACCCACCTACTTTAAGTGCATTCACCAGGGCAGGATTAATGCAATCAAAGTCGGCAGTGGCTGGAGAGTTCTTGAGTCAGAGCTAAACAGATTCTTGAGAAGCGGAAAGGGGAGGTCAAAAGGGACGCCTCAACCGAGTTAAGTCGCCCTCCCTTAATACATGGACACGAACCGGAACGGGTGGTGATTATTTATAACGTTTTGCCTTATCGTGTCAAGTTAAAAGGAGAATTGGGTATGAAGTGCTACACAAAGACCATAGCAGAGATCAGGGACATGTATGATAACCGTCAAATAGAGCTTGATCCTCCCTATCAGCGGAAACCAGCATGGAAAACAAAACAAAGGAGACTGTTGCTCTCATCATTGTTTAATGGAATTCCCATACCAGCATTAATATTTCATAAGCATTTCATCTCCAAGAAAATGAAAGATGTATATGATGTTCTGGACGGTAAGCAGCGCCTTGAAACCATCCTTCATTTTATTGGAAAAAAGGAGCTCAAAGATGAAGACGAGTTGTGGGTTGACTTTAAGAATCCAAAAACGGACAAAGATGATTACCTCTATTTTGATGATCTACGCTTAAAAACAGTCAACAAAGAATACGAAAACATTCTCGAAAAATTCTTACAATACCCCATACCCATCATCGAATACGAAGGCGATCTATCAGATATATTTGGCCGTAATGTTGCATCAAAAGAGGTTTTTGTCCGAATTAACTCGACCGGGTCACCCCTTAAGAAAAACGAAATCAGACACGCTTTGTGGTCAGGACTGTTCTTTGAACTTGGTACCCAGTTAGAGAAAAAGTATAAAAATCTCTTCCTGAGGTGGAAAGTCATTTCCAAAACAGATCTCGATAGGTATTTGTTCCATGAGTTCATTCTTGAGCTTTGTACGGCATGTTTCGAGGGTAATTATACCGATAAAAGAAAGAAGCTTGACGACCTATTGGCACAGCACAAGTGGACCAAGAAGGAGATTAAGAAAGTCCAAAAGACATTCAATAAAGTGATTACTTGGATCAAGGAAATCTTTCCAGACGACCTCATCAAGGTCACAAGGTTTAAGAATAAATCGGATTTTTATTCCCTATTCATTGTCTTACTCAAGTTAGAACAAAAGGGCTATGTAACCAATGACAAAAAGACCAACAAGATAGCAGGCCGATTTCTACTAACATTTTCAAAACAAACACAACAGTTAGACAGCAAATATTCTGAAAAGGTAATCACAGATATCAAGTTGTCAGAACACGAAAAGAAATTAGCTCCCTATATTAATTCGACCAGACAAGCGACAGACACCCAAAGGCACAGGGAAATTCGGGATTCTTATTTAATGTCAGTTCTCAAGGACGGCTTTTTCCTCAAACCTAAAGACACAAGGAGGAGCTTTGATAAGAATGTTCGTGACATTCTATGGATCGAGCTTATGGAGAAAACTGATAGACCAAAATGCCCAAATCCAACCAGAAACAAGAAATGCAAGAAATACCTGACCTACGACGATACTCAAGTAGATCATAAGAGGCCTTGGAGCAAGGGCGGTTCCAGCAAAAAAATCGGAAACGCCCAATTATTGTGTTCAACCTGCAATAGCAGCAAAGGAGATAGATGAACAAGCCAGGACATAAATTTATAGTCAAAGTAGTCCCATCAGTGCATTGGCTAATAATGTTCCACTGGGCGAAGACATAAACTGCATCCTCGTAAAACCCGTATGAGAACGGGAGCTGAGTAGTGGAGAATAAGTCAATTCTAAAAGAAATATTGGAAACCCCCAGACCTCTTTCCGAAGAACAAAAAAAGGCCGTCTTATCCGAGAGCAAATATCTCAGAATAGTTGCCGGTGCCGGTACTGGCAAGACAGAAACACTCACACGCCGTATCGCCTATCTCCTTCTTTATAAAGCACAAGAACCTGCTTCCATCGTGGCTTTCACTTTTACAGAACGGGCTGCGCAAGGCATGAAGAGCCGCATTTACGAGAGGGTGCGTCAACTCAAGGGTGAAGACGCCTGTGCTAAACTCGGAGAGATGTATGTGGGCACAATCCATGGATATTGCCTTCAGATCCTTGAAGATAAGTTTGGCTATGGCGACTACGATCCGCTGGACGAAAATCAGGAGATGGCTTTTATTCTCCGAGAAGGGTGGGGCTTGGGCTTGACCAAGGACGGAGGCTACTCCAAGAATTGTGGCGAATTCTTAAGGAGTGTGGACGTCGTTTATAACGAACTTTTCTCTCATGAGAACCTTGGCCAAAAAGCGCCAGATTTTTATAGACAGTTTACGAAATATGAAGAACTCCTCAAGAGACACAGGCTTATCACCTTTGGTCAAATGATCGCTCTTGCAGTGCAGAAACTGGAAACAAACCCAAAGATTCTCTCAAATATTAATCATCTAATAGTAGACGAATACCAAGATATTAACAGGGCCCAAGATAGACTCATTCAGCTAATTGGGCGAAATGCCAGCACTTTTATAGTCGGTGATCCAAGACAAAGCATCTACCAATGGCGTGGCTCTGATGAAAGATGTTTCGAGGAATTTTTGAGAAATTTTCCAATATGCGAAAAGGTCAGCATCAAGGAAAACTGGAGGAGTGTGCCAGCCATCGTTAAGGCAGCAAATGGATTTGCTGAAAGCTTCGAGAGCACAAGGTATGAGCCGCTTGCGCCAACCCGTGAACAGACCAGCCCCGTTTATGTAACAGATTTCGATATGCCTGAGGACGAGGCCAAATGGATCGCAAGACAAATCAAAGAGTTGGTGGAAGAGAGAAAGGCATGCCGATATCCGGACATTGCCATACTGCTTCGGAGCGTATCAACCTCTGCGAAACCATTTCTTGACATCTTTCGTAACGAAGACATCCCCTACGTTGTCGGTGGGAAAATTGGATTATTTCAAAGGGACGAATCCCAGGCAGTTGGAAGATTGTTTGCGTGGCTCTATGAGTGGGGATTTTGGAAGGAAGGTTTCTTTGGAGAAGGTGGCTACATGGATGGTGATGACTTGCTGAAATCTGCAATAGAAAAATGGAGGTCTGTCAGCAAGTTGCGGGTGGAATCAAAAGACTTATCCAAGGCCCTAACGATATGGAAAGAAAACGTTCTGAACAACGCCTTCAAGAATTTCACGTCGATATATCAAGAGCTCCTCATAACCCTCGGCTTTCTCAAACTCAACCCCGGTGATAAACTCCATGCGGCGATAATGGCAAACTTAGGCCGTTTCAATACATTACTCACCGATTATGAAACATCCATTAGGTTAGGCGGTAGGAAACCTGACTGGCAAAATACTCTTAAGGGTCTCTGCTGGTATATGAACACATATGCCACCGGAGCCTATGAAGAGCAACCTACAGAGGATCTGCGTGGAATCGAAGCCGTTCAAGTCATGACGATCCACCAAGCAAAAGGGCTTGAGTGGCCTGTAGTATTTGTGCCTTGCTTGACAGCAAGAAGGTTTCCCACAAGCCGAACAGGCCAGAAACAACATTGGCACATCCCCAGAGATTTGGAGGGATTTGACGTAAAACGCTATGAAGGCGGGATTGAAGACGAGAAAAGGCTCTTTTATGTTGCCATTACCAGAGCCAAAGACGTTCTTTGTTTGAGTCATTTCAAGCGCCTGACCAACTCCCAAAGGCCAAGCCAATTTTTCAATGTGGTCAACGATCTTGCAAAAAGGATCGATCAAAATAAGGGCATCGATTCAGCACACCTCATAACAGATACTGAAAATGATGAAATCCAAGCATTCTCTGCAGGAGAGATCATTACCTATCACAGATGCCCTTACCTTTACTGTCTCAGAGAGATGTGGGGCTATCAATCAGGTCTTGACACGGAGATAGGATACGGGAAGAGCCTACACTATTGCCTTAGGTGCGTAAGTGAACTGATAAGAGAAGGAACAAACCCCGAAAAAGCCGTTCGAGAGACAGTGAAGGAGAAATTCCACCTACCTTTTGCGGGTGGGAGGATGTTGGAGACGATGAGAGAGGCAGCCGAGAATATACTGACCCAGTTCGTTAAGCGTCATGAGCAAGACATGCTCCGTATACAAGAGGTCGAAGCCAGACTCGAATTTCCACTTGAGAAAGCTACCATAACAGGAAGGGTCGACGTCATAATTAGGGGTAATGATGATAAACCAAGCCTTGAAGTCCGAGACTACAAGACCTCCGATGCTGTAACTACGTTTAAAGAATTGTGCTTGCAACTTCAGCTCTATACATTAGGATTGAAAAAACTTGAGCGGCCCGTTGACAGTGCATCCGTTGCATACCTTGATCCGAAACATAAAGGGAATGAGATTGAACCCGTCCCCATTCACCAGGATGATTTGAAAGCAGCAGAACAAGAGGCTGAAAACAGCATTAGGGGCATTCGCAAAGCATCGTTTCCTCCAAAGCCGGGGGATCATTGCAAGAATGCTTGCGACTTTCCGCAAATATGCAAATGGAGTAATGCTTGAAGTGAGGTGAATGCCTCGCCCGATTGGCGCCATTTTTACCCGACAAGTATTTTGCCGGGTAGACCAAAGAGCGTAAGATGTCCGACAATATCGTTGTTTGTAAGAATTGTGAAACGAAAAACCGGATACCAGGTCACTGGTCAGGCCGACGACCGATTTGTAGTGTATGCAAAGTTCCTTTTGGAGAAATAACCCTTTGCCTCAACCCAAGTTGTACAAAAAAGCTTAGGATTCCGGTCAACGAAGACATAAAAAGGGTGAAATGTCCAAGCTGTAATAGTTCATTCTTCTTGTGTTCGCCAACCGTCCCGCCAGGCTATGAGGAATTTGAGAACGCTGCCTATGTTGACATTGAAACAACGAGTTTAAGTCCTTCAGAAGGCATCATAACCGTCTTAGGAATATACCTTGTAGAAGGCTGTAGCCATTTGATCATCCAATTAACCGAGCACGAGTTGAACAAGGACAAGCTTTTTAAAATAATGGACAAAAAGGAAGTGATCTATACATTTAATGGAAAGAGATTCGATCTTCCCTTTATTAAGGAATTTGTTGGTATTGACCTCTCCAAACACCATCATCATATAGACATCATGCGACTTTGTCATGACAACGGGTATCCTGGCGGACTAAAGCTCATCGAGCAGAGACTGGGGATTCAAAGAAAAAACAGTACCATTGATGGCAGAGAAGCCGTTAATCTTTGGAATAGGTGGAGATATGAGAAGGACAACCACGCGTTGTCTCAACTACTGGACTATAACAAAGAGGATGTGTTCAATCTCAGAACTCTCAGACTAAAATTAAAAAGGAATCATCGCCCGTTAATATAAAGATGTCCCCCACTCACCAGTTTAGAGCGAAGCGAATTGCCATCTTAAGGAGGGGCCGTACATGAGCGAATATCGTTGTCCTCTTTGTGATCAACCGGTTTCTAAGGAACTTTATGAGAAGATAACAGGCATCTGGAAGGAGAAGGAGCAAAAACTCGCCGACCTCAGGAAAAAAGAGCAGCAGCTCCGAGAACGTGAGAAATCGCTAAAGGAGTCCTATCAGAAAAAAGAAAGGAATATGCACGAGAAATTCACAGAAGAGACGGACCGGAAGTTGAAGCTTCAAGAAAGACAGTACAAATCTAAACTGCTCGCGATGAAAGAGAGAATCGACAGAGAAAGGGAAAAAATAAAGAAAGACTATCAAAAGCAGTTGTCTGTAGCCGTGGATCAAACCCTCAAGTGTGAACAAGCAAAACAGAAAGAGAGGGAACAGTTCTGGAAGGAGAAATTGAAACTTTCCACGCAAAAAGCGGTCGATGATGCAAAAAAGAGGCTCGCTTCAGACCGGAAACAGCTTGAAAAGAAGGAAAGACTTTGGAAGAACAGAAACGAGAGATTAGTGGAACAATACCGCTCTATGCAGAATAAGTACTCAGCCCAATTGGTCCGGGCCAACGACAAAATTAAATCCTTAGAAGAACAGATAGCCAAGAACCAGACACCCCAGGTGTTAGGTCTGTTGGAGGAAAAGAGCTTTCTTGGCAAACTTCAAGGAACGTTCCCACACGACAGATATGAGCATACTGGCAAGGGCGGTGACATCATTCACCATATCATCGAAAATGGAAAAGATGTGGGTCTCATAGTATATGAGCTAAAGAAAGTTGTGAGATTTAATCCCGACCATATTCGACAAACTCAGGAGGCAAAGCAAAGAAGGGAAGCAGATTACGGGATTCTGGTCACAAACGCCAAACGTTCGAAAGACGATCCAGGGTTTTCACTCGCAAAGGGGATCATCGTAATACATCCTGCTGGAGTCATGGTCCTTGTTAAAATCCTCAGAGACCATCTCACTACTCTTGCGAGGTTGAGACTAACAGCGGACCAGAGAAAGAAGACAGTAGAGGCGGTGTTGGACCCCATCCAGAGTGCCAACTTTAAAAACACGATCGACACGATCATACAGGATACAATCGATCTTTATGAGGATATGAAGAAGGAGATTGATAAGCACATCAAAACATGGGAATTCAGGCTGAATAAGTACCGGGGAATAAATGCTAAATCCACCGCAGTGGAAAGCCGGGTCCTTCATTTGCTGCATGAAGGACAGAGGAAAGGCAGAGCCGCATTGCCTGAAATTGTTCATATCCCTTTGCCAAATCAGATAAGATAGAGAAGCCAGGTATATTCTCCAAGATCTAATTTATAAAGGGCTTTATCTATTGGCCTTGGCGCGTAATCATGTGAAATTGCTTAAGAGCAAAATTTTTGGTATAAATACGGTAAGTTGCAAGGGCAATTGTTGTCTCAGGGCAAAGGTGAACGGAGTTAGTTCATGAGGGAAGCTTCCCTGCCGATGAGCAAGTGTTGATTCTGCCAATGGACAACGCCTGGAGGTGGGCTTTCGGGGTGATGGCCAAAAATTCTTACTTATTAACCGACGGGGGTTTAAAGAACACGGCGAGCCATGTTCAAAAGAAGGGATTTGAATCTGACACAAAAACCTTGCGAAAGAAGGTTATCCAATCCCTGAAAAAGCAAGGGTTCCTCTTTGACGGACAAAAGATTAGTCTTCCCGAATATATTGATAAGGAAGGAATTCGACAGCTTCATCAAGAAGCCGTCCAAACAAGAATAGCGCGGTCTAAGGAGGGGCTCATTCGCCGTGAGGCTCGCTTGCTCTCATACATTGCTTCGGGCAGAGAAGTGGATCCTGATAAGATCTCTCCCAGGCTGGTTGAGGTGAAACCGAACACGGAGAACGAGCTGCTTTTTAGGTATGCTACCCTCCATTGGAGCATACCTGTTTCTTCCGGATATGGAAGGCGCCTAAGATTTCTCATCTTTGACCAGAATAATGGCAAACTCATCGGTCTTTTTGGGCTTGGCGACCCGGTTTTCAGCCTCGCAGCAAGGGATAAATGGGTTGGCTGGAATAAAGAACAAAGAGGAGAAAGATTGAAACACGTAATGGATGCGTTCGTTCTGGGTGCCCTTCCGCCTTACTCCTACCTTATATGTGGGAAACTGGTTGCGATGCTTCTCGCGAGCGATGAGGTGCGCGAGGCATTTCGCAAGAAGTATTCAGGACAAACGTCCCTGATTAATCGGGAAAGCTTTGATGGAAGACTTGTTTTGATTACAACAACCTCAGCGCTTGGCCGGTCTTCAATATATAATCGCGTGAACTGCAATGGAAGGGGATTGTTCCATCGTATTGGATATACGTCGGGGTCAGGGGAGTTCCATTTTGCAAACGGTCTTTATACTGAGCTTAGCCGCTTCGCTGGCCTTCATTGTCAGCCGACGGCCAAACAAGAGCGCTGGGGTGTGGGATTTCGAAACAGGAGAGAGATCGTACGCAAGGTCCTTTCTTTGCTTGGCCTTCCTGATAATCTGATCTACCATCAAGTGCAGCGGGAAGTCTTTGCAATCCCTTTGGCCGCGAACACCCAGCAGTTTCTTCGGGGAGAACATGAGCGGGTTCTATGGTATCATATGTCGGTTCAAGAGATATTTGATTATTTCAAAGACCGCTGGCTCATGGGAAGGGCAGAGCGGGATTCAAGCTATCGCAAATTTAGATCTTCATCCTATGCCTTATGGATGAAGAAAGAGGATTAAAAAAATGGGAACCGAAGAGACCCCCTTTGTCGATCTTCCCGCCGCACTGGTGGAAGAAGTTCTCCAGCAGACGGCAGAGGTAAGCGAGATTCTTCTTGAGTCATTCAAGAAGGTCAAGGCTGATAAGGATAGTTTCAAGAAGCAGATACAAGAAAAGGATCTGGTGGGGAACGAATCCTCCCTCGGATACCCTCCCTTACCCACCACGTGCGGAGCTGATGGTTCCTACGGGATCGAACGCCTCTTAACTGCGGATCTTGTGGCAGCCGCAGCCGTGGCGGTTGAAGGACTGACGCCACCATCTGAGAAGAGGCACTGGGAACAGCCAAGGCACACAACTTATGTGAAACCCGAAACACATCATCCAGACACGGCCACTGTGGTAAGAGCCATCATGATCGGGAGCGAGCTGGTTTTAGCCGGTAAAGCACCTCACGACTTGATCATGATTGATGGGTCCCTCACCATTCCGATCATCTATTTCAACCAGGCAATAAGTAAAGCTCATGAAGCCCCAGAGCTCCAATGCTCAAGAGATTTCATCGAGAGAATTTCCGACTTCCTGGAGGCTTATGCCTCGATATTGGCATCCGAGCGATCGGATAGAAATTTCAGTGGTCTGCCAAAATATTCCACTCGGCGTGAAATTGGGCGACTCTTGGGATGGCCTCCACAATACGATGACAGAAGCATGCTGACCTTTCTTCTCAATCCTGGCGAATTCACGAAGCCTATGACCATGGAACAACCTGAGCAGAGATGGCACCTTTACACCAGCAACTTGCCGGGGGCAATGCAGACTAAAGCAAGCGAACTGGCTGAGATCATTATCAACAATTTGGAGCAGGTTTCTATTCTCTACTATAAACCACACGATTGGATACCGGCCCTTCGCATTGAAGTCCCCAAGGCCGTTGCAACCAATAAACACCGACTTGCCATTGTCCTTCAGGGAATCAAACACCAGTGTGCCACTCCTTCGATGTTGGAACCTTATCCCCTGTATCTTGCCGACAGAACAGTTAAGGCCCTTGTTCGCGCAATCCCCACCTTTCGTCAGGTGACCACGCAAAGAATTTCTGAGAAGTACACCGGGAATATCGGAGAGGTTTTTATGGCCATGCACGGCTATCGCACCGAATCAGGGAGGTGAGTATGACCAACGCCCCAAAGAATCTCGATACTATCTTGGGTCAAACAGAAAGACTCGGAGTAGTCGGTTCTCCTTCGTCCACATCAGAGCTGGCCATAGACATCCTGGGATCTGCCGTTACAAGAAAGCTGGTTGGGGAGTTAGCCTTATTTCACTTCATCCAGGATAACGCCCCGCATTACGCTCTTGGGCAAATTACTGAGATCCAACTCCGTAACATATGGCATGAAGACCCAACTATGCGAAGCCTTATCCGCCAAAGGGGGCGGGTGGACGCAGTAAGCGAAAGGCAAGATACTCACCTTGGAAAGATGGGAGTGAGTGCCGTATTCCAAAGAGGTGGACAGGCCGGATATGAGCCAAGCATTCTGGGAACGGTCCCTTCCACTGGAACACATATACACATCGTGTCGGACGACATTCTTGATGAGCTTCTCCACCCCTATCAAGACCAGATTTTCTATCTTGGTCATGTCTATGGGTCAAAGCCAAAACTCCCTCTCTGGTTCAAGCACTTTGATCGAGGACCAGATGGAGCTGGAGAAGCCTACCATATCGGCGTGTTTGGGAAAACCGGTTCTGGGAAGTCCGTTCTGGCCAAGATGATTCTCTTGGCCTATGCGCGCTATCCCAAGATGGCGCTACTTGTGATCGACCCTCAGGGAGAATTCGCACGTGACATGAGACCAGGTGGAACCACGGGCGAGTTTCCGCTGCCCACCGGGGATATCATGCGGAAGATGGGGAAGCAAATTGTTGTCTTGACTGTCAGAAACCTTGTACTGGATCGCTGGGAGCTTTTTGAACAGATTCTTTTTGAGGGACAGTTCTTTGAGCGGCTTACAGTTCCAAAAGGCGAGAATCGGGAACTCGCATGCGGTATCCTATCCGACCGTCTCCAGAAAGCGAAGATCAAACTTACCGATCTTCATCTGAGAAAATCTTTTGACGAAGCGTGGAAGATGCTTCAGGACGAGCGCGTGCAGAGGGTCTTCTACCGAACGGAGGCATCCCGAGCGCGGTTCAATGCGGCATTGGAGGACTCTGACCCCAATGAATTTTTCTCACAGTATTGGGGACCTGTGGCAGAGCTTTTTCGGGAAGACCGACAGGGAGCAAAAAGCATCAACAAAGCCCTTAGCTGGTTACTCAGTGTGGAAACGGATAACCGACCTGTTCTGGTGATTGATCTTTCCAGGGAGCAAGCTCATGGTCTCTTCTGGAACGACAAGATTCAGTCTCTGGTCATCAAAAGGCTCTTGGATGGGCTTAATCAGACGGCGGAGTATTTTTATAAAGAAGGTCAAAGCCTCAATGCACTTGTCGTGATAGATGAAGCCCATCGGCTTGCGCCCCGTGAACTCCCAAGAGAGGATGAAGCATCGCGTGGAGTAAGGGGAATGCTAATTGATGCTGCCCGAACGACGAGAAAATATGGGCTTGGATGGCTTTTCATCAGCCAAACCTTATCCAGCCTCCATAGCGAAATCCTCCAGCAGTTAAGGATATTCTTCTTTGGTTTTGGCCTCGGACTCGGTCAGGAATTTCAGTCTCTTCGCCAGCTCGTGGGGTCCTCAGGTCCGGCACTTGATCTCTACCAGCTCTTTAGGGACCCCCATTCGGCTTTTGACGTTGCCAGCCGTCAATATTCTTTCATGACCATTGGACCAGTCAGTCCTCTTTCTTTCTCTGGAACACCTCTTTTCTTCAATGCCTTTAATAAAGTCGAGGCATTTTTGGACGCAAACGATTTGAAAAGCAAGTGACATGGATTAGATAATTAACATCCTGCAGCAATCCTCCATGAAGGGATAGCAAGTTAAGGTGGGCGAAGATGGCTAATCGCAGATCATTCAAGATAGATGAAAGCTTTTTGGAGAAAATTTCCATTGGAGCCATAGCGACGAAGAAAGTATTTAACCACCTTTCAGGTCTTGGACACAGCCCGATTGAACTTGAACGAGGCTCGATGAGTTTCAAAATCTGGAAGGAGATAAAGATCAAGAGGGTCAGGGTTCCTGACATCTTATGCGTCACGTGCGGGAAAAGGATAGAATCCAGGGGGAAAACAAAGCTTGAGATTTCAATGTCGCACTCCTTCGTTTCCCCTGAAAGAGGCTGGGACCACGGCCTTAATGACGACGATTTTGTTGCATTGGTCAAATGCTCAAAGATCGGGGAGCATCCAATCGATTGGAAAGGCGAAGAGCCTGTACAATACATCCCTGTTGATAAAATGAAGGAAGCCTACAGAAATCAACTTATCGTCACTGAAAAACCCAAAGGAGCAACGGAAGGGTTTGAGGCCAGAATAACCTGGCCTTCTGCAAAGGCAGAATCTGAAGGGACAGTGACTTCGCTCAATGAGAACCGCCTCCAATATAGACGGACCTCTGATAACAGGACGGTCACCCTCCAGTTGACAAAAAAAGGGATCAAACTGACCCCTCTCGTCACGCTGAACGATCACGTCTTCCCGAATCAGATTATTGCGTCG
Source organism: Syntrophaceae bacterium (assembly GCA_013388645.1). Taxonomy (GTDB): domain Bacteria; phylum Desulfobacterota; class BSN033; order BSN033; family UBA1163; genus UBA1163. Next base: position 21,512 of record JACAEV010000145.1, read on the forward strand.
GTTGTACCGGTCTCAATGGGTTTCGACTGTGCCAAACATGCGGACTTGAAATACTACTCTGGAATGTTAAAGAGTCCTTCTCTGAGCGAAAGATATGCGGCAGCAAAGGCCCTCTTTCTGTTCCCGTCTGACATCACAACAGACCTCCTATTGGATAGAATGAAAGATGATAGGGACCATATCTATGTGAGGCTGGAAGCCGCCTCAAGTCTAATGAAAATGGGACGGAAAGAACCCCTTGATTTGTTTGAACTGATGTTACGCGATGAATATCTTGAAAACCGACTGGAAAGCGTGATAATTTTAGGGGAAGTCAAGGGTGACGACTCATGCACCCTCTTGGTCAAGACTCTGTTCGACGCTACTCAGCATGCAGAAATAAGGGCCGGAGCTGCTTGGTCTTTAGGCGAGCTGAAGAACGAGTGCTCACTATCTGCGTTGGCGAAAGCTTTTAACGAGGTTGAACAGAATATTAGAGTCGAGGCAGCGAGGGCACTGGTAAAATTTGGCGAGAGTTTCACAAGAGAATTTATCAATTTCTTTCCAAGAGGCAATAAAGAGGAACGTGCAGGATTGTCGTGGGCGCTGAGCAAAATTGGCAATTTTAAGGTCGTCGATCTACTTCCTGTTCTGACAGACGATGAGGCAAGGAAGTGGGTCGCATGGATCATCGGAACCCAGAACCAAGCGACATATATCGACCAAATTGAGCAATTAAAGAACAAGGACAAAGAGGTTTATTTCGCCGTTACCGTCTTATGGCAAATACTTTCCAGTTGGATAGACGGACTTGACACATATTGAGGTACTAATCAGTGCAAACAAATATTCCTCTTTACCATACCGAGTTTGGGAGAGCCTTTGTCGGTGATTCGTTAGAATTGCTTGACCGCTTGAAAGAGAACTCGATCAACCTGGTAATTACTTCGCCACCTTTCGCTCTATTGAGAGAAAAAGAGTATGGGAATAAACCGCAAGAAGAATACATTGACTGGCTCATCCAATTCGCCGCAAGAATTAAGAACGTTCTCACAGGAGATGGCAGTTTTGTACTCGATCTCGGTGGCTCCTACGAGAGGGGGAAGCCGATTCGCTCCCTTTACAATTACAGGATTCTCATAAGATTTTGCGATGAATTAGGATTCAATCTTGCCGAGGAGTTCTTCTGGCATAACCCTTCAAAACTCCCCTCGCCTATTGAATGGGTGAATAAAAGGAAGATCAGGTTGAAGGATTCGGTAGACACGGTTTGGTGGTTCAGCAAGGACGAGTATCCAAAAGCCAATGTTAAGAATGTCTTGATGCCGTATTCGGATAGGATGAAGAAGCTCTTAGAAGACAGCGATAAATTCTATACCCCAAAGAAAAGGCCATCTGGACATGATATTTCAGACCGTTTCTCTGGTGCGAATGGAGGAGCTATCCCACCAAATCTATTACAGATTTCAAACTCGGAAAGTAATTCCAAATATCTCAGGTATTGCAAGATTGCAAGTATCAATGCACACCCTGCACGCTTTCCAGTACGGCTTCCTGAGTTTTTCATCAAGTTTCTCACAGACCCCGGCGATCTCGTGCTTGACATCTTTGCGGGATCAAACGCCACCGGTGAAGCAGCCGAGATGCTTCAACGAAAGTGGTTGGCTTTCGAGATTGATCAGGGATATCTGGCAGCATCAGCTTTCAGATTCCTGGACACTGAAGATCACGATGAAATTATCACGACCTACAGGAAGCTCCTCAGTGACAAGACCTCCGATCTACCTCTCGTTAGCAAACAGAAGGGGTTGTCCTTAATTAGACACAATTCTGACACGCTCGATGTCTTCACAGCGCGTTAATCCACTTATATCCCTTATGTCAAGTTAAGTACGGTTGCATTTATTTTCCGGCAAAAATCCCAAGATAAACTCCGCTAACCCCTAAGTCCGTTGACATTTTGCTGCTTCAGCAGATTCATCTTCTTTTCCCATATTGGCCACACCCTTCCAGGAGGGAAACCTTTAGATCCCTGTCACTGAGAGTACCTCCTGATTCCATAGCATTTGTTGCGCATCACTTCATAGTAAGTCCATTTATTCCTGTGCTTATGATCACCTACCACAATGCCGACAGCCTGCCGCCATATAAATAAATAGCCGATTTTCCAATCGTTGCAGTTTCATTTTGTATGACAGGCCTTTAGTGCAGGATAACCCATGGCACAACATCATCGACCCAGCGCCCTCTTTGCTTATACTGAGCAACCATTAAGCATCAGTGACGGGATATCTTTTATTCTCAAAGAGATGGAGGAGGGGTTTCGGGTTGATGTCAACACATTGATGAATATCAAAAGAAGTTATGAGTCGACCCTCTTTAGTCTTGAGAAGGAGATCCAGGCCAAATCAGGGAAGGCCGTCAGGATCGATTCGAATAGAGAACTCGGAGATACTCTTTTTCGGGAGTTTTCCTTGCCTTCGTTGAGGAACACCCCAACCGGGAAGCCTTCTGTTGCTATTGATATTTTAGAGAAGCTTTGTGATTCCCATTCCGATACTCATCCGTTCCTGAAATCGGTGATCGAGTGTAAGAACGTTCAGTCCTTAATCAAATCCACGAAAACCATCTTTAAGAAACTGGACTCGCAGGGCAGGATTCACCCTGAATTTAACCATTCAACCTGTCCTACTGGCAGGATCTATTCTTATATCCAGAACCTGCCTAAGGAAATTAGGAGGGTTTTAATCCCGGATCAGGAAGGGAACGTCTTTATAGAACTTGATTGGTCTCAACAGGAATTGAGGATTCTTGGATCCCTGTCTCAGGAACCTGTGTTTCTTGACTGTTTTGCCAGAAATGAGGATCTCCACAGGAGGGTGATTTCCGAGATGTTTCATAAACCTATTTCTGAAGTGACAGATGAAGAAAGAAGGGCGGGAAAGACAATCAATTATGCTTTGATATACGGTCAGGAGGCACCAGGCCTTGCCTGGAAGCTAAACGTTCCTTTGAAAAAAGCCCAAGAACTAATCGATCAGTACTTCTCTTCATTGCCCACCATTCGGAGATTCAAGGATGAGATGAAGGAGAGATTTCTAAGAGAGGGCTGTTCAGAGACCTTCTTTGGGGAAAAAACTCGCTTGGATCTCGTTGGACCAAGCAGAGAGAGGGAACTCAGACGAGGGTTCAATCACATTATACAGGGAACTGGAGCTGATATTCTAAGAATTACCCTCGTTAGGCTAAACGAAGCGTTAATGGGCACCGAGGCCAAGCTGAAGTTCTGTGCCCACGACTCGATCTACCTTGAAGCAAGAAAAGAGGACTCTGAACAAGTTGCAGCGTTAGCGAGATCTATCATGGAGATAGACTTCAGGGGCGTTCACCTCCCTGTCACAATCAAAACCCATCACGACTTCTCCATGGGAGAAGGTAACACCTAACCTTCGCTCGCCGTCCTTTTGCATACTTTTCAGCCTTATATAGAGAGGCAATCAAATCCACCCGTTTCGTTACATTTTGTGACGAGGGAGGTGATCCCATGAAGGCGACCGAAGTTTCTAAGAAGCCCGCATTCAAGCCTGAACCGATTACCTTATTTTCTTTTGGGAGAGGCAAATGCCCACAGACAGGTTCTAACTGCGGCTTCATCCGTAAGACCTGCAAAGTCTATTGCTGGTTAAAGTAGGGAGGGAAGATCATGAAGAGGCTATCCGAATTGATCAAAGAATGTGAAGAAAAAGGAATCCCTATTCCTGAGGGCAAAAAGGTCTCAAGAGAAACGCTTATCTCCAGACTGGCCAATCATCATCTTGAGCAAAACCAGGCGGACATTCCACCTCTCGAACAGGTCTCTCCTCAGTTGGCGAGAGACATTACCGAACTGCCGGAAAAAGAAAGAGAAGAGGTTTTAAAGAGTGACCGATTCGCCTGTGGTGAGAAAAAGAACGGCATCAGGGGCATTCTTCATATCAGACCGGAAGGAAACCGGTTCACCTCAAGGAACCGATGCTCCGACACTTACCTTTTAAATGAACTTACAGTGAACGTCCCACACCTTTGCAACCTGAATTTAGACCAGTGGGAAGGGTCGATCTTTGACGGAGAACTCTATCTGCCCGATAGCTTTATCAAGCTTGACTCTTTGACCAACGCCCTTGAGGCCACCACTGCTTTACTTCACTGCTCACCGGACAAGGCACGGGATTACCAGGAATCCACAGGCCAGAAAATTCACTACCACGTATTCGATGTACTGAAGGCTAATGGTCAAGATCTAACCTCCCTGCCTCTGAGGGAAAGAATTCGATGTCTAAACGAATTTCAGAGCTTTATCAAATCATCAGGGCAAGGAGAACATATTCGATTTGAGGAACTCATCTTCCAAGAGAAGGAGGAATACTTCAGAAAGATCATCGAGGCAGGAGGCGAGGGAATCGTTTTAAAAAATCTTAACGCACCTTATTTCCCGGGTGCAAGGTCTCAATCCTGGCTGAAGCTCAAGAGATCTAACACTGTTGATGCCATCATCATTGGCCATGACCGAGGCAAAGAATGGGACAAGAAAGGACTCATTGGGTCCGTTGAATTGGGGGTCTTTGATGAGAATGGTGATCTCCGATCCATCGGGAGGGTCTCATCTCTTTCGTTACAGAGGAGAATTGAGATGACACAGGTGGTTGATGGGATTCCCACATTGAAAAAGGAATACCTTGGAACAGTCGTGGAGTGCCGATTTCAAGAGCTAAATAAGAATCTCAAAGGCCGACACCTCCAAATCCTGAGCTTCAGGGATGGGCAAAACGCAAAACCGATCTCCGAGTGCTGTTTGAACCTTTCAAAGGAGGAAGAGAATTTAACCCGTGTGGGTATCCAAATTCCTGAGCCTGTGAACGAAAGATTGATTGAAATCGGGAATACGAGAACTGCCCCCATAAATTTTAGGACCACTGAAGATTAGATCCAAGGTCGACCAGAACCCGAAGGAGATGATAATGGCCAAGAGGAGAAAGCACTCTGGAAAAGGAAGCAAAAAGAAAAGCCCTGACACAAAGAAAGACATGATTCTATTTATACGCAAAGCCCGTTTCGACAAGGAAACGACAGAATCACTGATCAACGAAGTGGAAGAAATCTGTGACTTTGAGGACAGCCTCGAAGAGTTTTAACCAACCTTCAAAGGAACAGGAGACATTTGTCATGAAGTATATGAGAAGAGTCAAAAGCATAAAGACGGCAGACGCACAGCCATGCGTAACATGTCCCGCCACCGGCATGATTACTTACCAATGCTGGAACTGTGAGCTCTTTATCTCTGGTTACAAGAATGGTGATATCAGATGTGGCTATCCATACAAATCTCCGCTGGAATTTCATCTCTTCAGTATCGAGTTCGACGCCGCAAGATGGGACGCCAGATACCATCTTCGGCAGAAGAACACGATCTATGGTCATCCAGCTCTCTATGAATTCGGTAAGATCTATGACTCTGAAATCGGCAGGGTCTGGGACACCTGGGTTAGAGACAAGTCAAAACTGGAAACCTTACTGGATAAGGAGACCATAGCGAACAGATAAGCCGTTTCAAGAAAAGCATCCTTATTTAAGGAGAAGAGACTCTGGGAGAAATCTCAGGGTCTCTTCTTTTTTATTCTCATGACACAAGGAGGGGAACTTATGAACCCACTCGAAGGCTGCTCCAAAGGGTATAAGAAATGCCTCAAAAAGTGTTGCCATCTTGATAGATGCAGAATTTGTCCCTGCTTCAATCGGTGCTGTTACGCCCTCTGTTCATATCCACCTCTTGCTTCAGAAACAATGAATGATGAGGCCCAGATCCTTAAGAGGAGAAGCCTCAAGCCTATAAGAGGATAACCAACGACACCCAGGGGGATGAACAAAAGTCAAAGCACCGAAAGCTCGACCCAATGTCAATCATCCAAATTTCGCAACTCAGTGTAATCCAATCAAATCCGCAGAATTGTCAAGCAAATCAAGCCAACCGGATGAAAGGGAAAAAGGAAAAATAATGCCACATGGGAAACTCTTTAACGGCATTGACATCGTCAGCGTCAAACTTGTGAGGGAAAAGGACGCCATTTACGGTGCAAAGACCATCAGAAATCCTGATGAGTTGGCTTCCATCGTCAAAAGATTCCTTGCCGATACAGACAGGGAGGTCTTCCTCGCCATCAACTTCAGCACAGCCAACACGATAAACAGTATCCACATCGTGAGCATAGGCTCCCTTGACAAAACGATAGTCCATCCAAGGGAAGTCTTTAAGGCCGCCATACTCTCAAATTCAAGCAGTATTGCACTGGCTCACAACCATCCATCCGGAAGCCTTAATCCCTCTCCGGATGACATTCTGATCACAAAGAAACTGGTCCAGTGTGGTGAGATTCTCGACATCAAAATAATTGACCACATCATAGTTGCAGACGACCAGTACCTCAGCTTTGCCGAACGAAAGATAGGAGGGCTCGGATGAAAGAAGAGAAGTTACTCGAAGAGATGGCCAACATCATCTCCGAGATTCAGGCCATCAACATCTGGATAGATGACGCCAGGACAAACACGATTGCGAGAATCCGATACCAGAAGTCCAAGCCAAGACTAAATGAACTCGTTGAGGCCCATAAGCCATTAATGAGAGCATACGAAGCCCTGATAAAGGAGCACCACCCATGTACCAGCCATTAATCACCGACGAGAACATACAAAGACTCTACCGAATGAAACTCAAAGAGAAGAAGCCCATGACCAAGCTGATAAACCAGATCCTTGACGAGTTTTTCTTGACCTATGACCACAACACAACCGAAAGGAGGGAGATGACATGGATCACACCGGCTCAGACAAATTCGCCCTTGAGGCCTTCAGCCTGGCCTTTGCCATCCAGCGAATTTTCCAATCCAGACTGATACCACCGGAGGCGAAGGAAAGACTGTTCCATGACTACCGCAAACTCAAGGAGAGCGTAACACTCCTTACTAAGATCAGAGAGAACAAGGAGGCATCTGAGAAGATGTCGCAGAGAAAATAACAAAAAGGTCGAACGGAGGACAACCCATGACAATACCCGTCATTAGAAACTTCAAAGAGGTGATCGAGAGCAGAGACATCGACCGGATGGGCAAGGAGCTTTACCACTTTCTTACCCTCTACTGCGGATTTATTGCCCATTACGACATCAACGGGTTCAAGGCCACATACAGGGCCCCAAGGGATTTCGCAGAGGTCTTTATCAGGCACTTTGACAAGGAACACCGATATTACAACGGAACCTATGCCTGCCACCAGGAGCTATATAAGGACACCGGGCTTACCAAGGCTGAGATCAAGAATGAGTTCGAACGAATAGTCGACCTCCACAAGCATTTGATATCCAGATGGGTGAAAGAATCCCTCCGAAAGGAACGCTACGCCCTATATCTAAAGCTCAAAGAAGAATTCGAAGGGAGTGAGCACGATGACCTACCGAGCCACCAAGAACGAACTGAACGAGGTTTTTAAGCTCTTCTGCAAAGCCATCGGCAAGAGAGTGGCAACGACTTACAACGACACCGGAGCCTGGACCCTAGACTACGCCAAGGAATATGGTGGCTACGTGATCCAAGAGATCATCAACGACAGAGGGGCCAAAGAGACGCCATTAGGAGACCAGCGATTCACCGCCACAGAATTGGTTGAAAGAATGCGATTTGCCCTCCACTGGCTTGAGCAAAAAGATCGAAACGAGGAGTGACTCCGAAGCAATGTGGAACGAATCAACAAAGGAACAGCTTGCAAACCTCCCAAAGCTCTGCGAAACCGAGAAGGTCCCTCTGAAGGACAAGCCGATCTATATCCACTTCTTCATAGGAGACTGCGACTGGTTCATCTCTGAATATGACGGTGAAGACCTATTCTTTGGCTATGCTACACTTGGCGACCAAAACTTTGGCGAGTGGGGATATATCTCTTTTACCGAATTAAAGAATATCAGAATCCCGCCAGGCATCCATATAGACTGCGAACTCTTTGCCCCACCGCTTAGGGCTTCAGAGATCGTGGAGATAAGAATCCGCTAAAAACCATGAAACGATGCAGTTTCCGTAACGCGTTAGGGTTGCACCGTATAAGGTGTTGACGAAAATGGATTGAAAATGAGTACGCTGAAGACATCAGGGCATAGCAGCACTCCAGGACTACTCCGCCTGAAGGAAATCGAAAACCGCTTGCGGCCACATGACAGAAAAATTGTAGTCGCATCTTGATTTAGAAGGGCTTTTCCCTTATATTGAACCCCATAAATCAACCTTATTTCGAAGAGGAGGGAAAAATGGCTCAGAAGAAATTGATGGCAAAAGGACAAATCGTTACACACTTTGCAGAAAAATTTGAAATTTCCAAGAAGGCCGCTGCATCCATTATTGATGAATATGCAGCTTTGGCAATGGCTGAGACGAAGAAAAAAGGTGCATTTGTGCTTCCAGGTATTGGTAAATCCGTTCTTGTCAAAAGAAAGGCTCGAACGGGTCGAAACCCTGCTACCGGCGAAGCGATCAAGATCCCAGCAAAAACCGTCGTCAAGATTAGGCCGGCCAAAGCATTTAAGGACGCAATTGTTCCTCCGAAAAAATGACCTTATGACAAACAGAGGCGGGGAGAATAAAGAAACCCGCCTCTTTTTATTCCACTCAGGATAGCCGCCTCTAATTTGGCCTGATGGGTTTCAGAGATTGTCTTACCACTAAAGCTACTTCATTTTAACGTTTTCACAAGTCATTAGCGGGAACTGTATCCAGGGTTTGAAGATTATGAGTTGAAAGTAAGTACAACGATAAAGATAAGCGGGCCTCCTTCAAATTCGTTTTGGCGAGTAGTATAAACATACGGCTCACAAATGTTTTGAAACGCTGAGGAAATGGGACCTCTGAGAAAAGTTTTTGGGAAGCCAATCATTAAAGGGTATTATAACCTCTCTCGATGTTGGTTTCCCTTATCAGAATTGCGTGAATTTGGCTACCCTGCACTGCCTGAGCTGTATGCGTTCTTCGCTGCACCGGCCTGAATCTACCGGCTTTGATCCCTTGGGGCGCTTCCGTTCCTTGAATTGGTCAATTTCTTTCTCACCAGAGATCAGAAAACTCAAGAACGATTTTTTCTGAAAACGACAAGTCTGAGCAATCCCGAGCAGTCGCAGGTACTCAACAGCCATGCGTTTGAAGAAGCTTCCTGAAATTTTCCTTTGGATTGCCAAATGTCGACTCGCCCTCTCCGCCATATTGTTGTTCCAGGGTATTCCGTCCTCATCCAAGAACTTAAACAGGCTTTCCCGATAACGATTAAACCGCTTCTGATACTTTTGGGTGACTTCACCCTGGTAATCTTTGGTATCGACGACATGCCCGTAAAATTGCCCTACTAACCGTCTATGTTTATTGAGGTGTCGTCGCTTTAGGCCATATTTCTGAACGTCGGTCATAATCGGAACAAGCAGGTCCTTAAAGGCTCCAACAAAACCCTCAAACTCCTGGTCATAAGGGTTCTTCCAAAGGTCATCATTTAAATCTCGGATCAGGTGAACCAAACATTTTTGTTGTCGATAGCAACATGAATCATACCCAGCATAGAAATCGGAGATCAGAACGCCACCGTAACCATTGAGGATATCCTGAACTAAGGTGGATTCCCGCGTCTCTGTTAGTCGAAAAACCACGTGAGTGCCGTCTGTAAATACCCAAACGTAGTGATTGATTCCCTGAATATTGATCTTCGTCTCATCAACATGAATGAAAGGACTTGTCAAAATCCTCTTCATCAGCATTTTTTCGGTGAAGGTATAATACTCAGCCAAATCAGTCATAAAGTTCACAATGCTGCCTTCGCTGATTTGCTCGCAGAACAAGTCTTCAGCTACCCGTGATATTGCACTGTATGGAAGCCGAAGTGTTATCCGCTGGTATGCCGCCCAAGCTCGAAAGCGATGCCCAAATAAACGACCTCTGAACTGCCTGATTCCTGGTGGAGGATAGCAACGATGGCAGTGGGGGCAATAGGCAATGGCCCCCACATATTTCGTAATCGTCTTTTTACACCCATTCTTCGTAAATACCAGGTCAATGACAGTGTGCTCAGCCAGTTTATCAGATGGTGATAAGGGCTGGCCTCTGTGTCGGGGACACCTAATGGCGCGTCTAACACTAATTAGCTTGCCGGCTTTCGCGGGAATAATTCTTTGAAACCCCTGATGTCCTTGGGGAGCACCCAGTTTCTTTTGCCCTTTCTTTTCCTCGGTTTCGTCCTGTCGTATTCCAATGCGGTTCCTCCTGTACTCGGCGTGAGCTGACCTCAGTATCCCTTCTAACGAATCATGAATATACTGTCCGGAACAGGTTGTGTTCTGCTTTGGAGTGTCAGCAAAGTCTACGTCAGACCTATTAGTAGCTGCATGACCAATGTTCCGCAGTTCAGTGACTAAGAGGCGTAGTGCCTGGCAATCTTCCAAATTATAAGTGAGAATTTGTTCCTTGAGAATGCAGTCCTTGGAAGCTTCCCATTGCAACCACCACACGACACTTTGCAGGCCAGAGGCATCTGAAAAACTCCAGGTCGCACCTACGAATTTCCCCAAATCCTTCAAGGTATTTGACCTTGTAGGGAAATACACCTTCCCGAAAATGAATGAGGTGACATTGACGAGCCGCCTTTTAATTGAGTCACAATCCAGATCATATTTCTTGGCGATTCGATCAAGGCCCTTGGGCTCGTAGCTCCCGTAATGGTAGATGGGAGCATCAGGATGTTCTTCGGCAATACGCAAGAGAGTAGTAAAAATATTGCGTTCGTCTTCGGGCGAATCCGCCCACAATGAATGGCGTTCGACACTCCCCTGAGCCGAGATAATGAGGCCAATGAGGTAGTAAGTACCGTGATCCGGTACGCCCTCAATATCGAGGAAAAGCTCGGTCGGATGCACAGGAATAGATGGTGGCTGGTGGATGTATATTTTTCCGGTACGCAGTGCTAACGCCTGCAGCTCCAGGTTGAACCTGGATGGGACATGTGCTCGTTTTCTTCTCTGGCGCCTGGGCTTGAAAAGATAGGAAAGTTGATTGATGGTAAAAATACCTTTCTTGTGATACTTCCTCATGACCTTGGGAGTCATATGATACAGCAGGCTCAGATTGTCCTCTTTCTCAGCTTGATCGAGACAGGTTCTCTTGAAGGGGCAGATCCGGCAATGGTCTTTGAGAATAATTTGAGGAGGCTGCGGAGGAATATTGGCTTTCCATGTTTTTAGGGTATCGATAATCGGTCTGAGTTGTGTGCTCATCTTTGCCAACTGGACACGAGACACGTCACCCGCTGCGTTTACAATAACCCCATTCACACGACGGTAATTAAGGGCCTTGACGAGAACGTGTCCAATGACTGCCAGTCGGACTTTTTGATCCGTAGTAATGATTTGAGTGCCTACGACCAGATGTGGCACATAGTGCCTCCGTGCCTTCAAGGGACCAAGCCGCATACGAACCAGAGCATCAACCTTGACCTCCAGGTCGTCGGCCTTAAACTCGTACGAAGTAATAACGTCGGCATTGTGAAGGTCTCCCTGGTTTCTATATTGCCGAATGTTGAATCCATCTGCTGCCAACGAATCAAGATAGTTCTTCAGACTCATAGAGGCGTATGCATCAAGAAGAGCGAGGTATTCGTGAGGGGGATCACCTGCATCTCCGCGTAAAAGCAGGTAACCCTTACGTTGGCAAAGCCAATATGCCGCCACAAGTTCAGGCGTAATGGAATCATCGGGTGGCATTGCAGCCCCAGCCGTTCTGGCTATCAAATTTCACACTCATACCTGTTAACGTGGAATTATTACTGCCCTGCTTTCGAGACACTTTCGTCGCCATCGATTAGGTCAATATGCATGCGTCATCCTAGGGAGAACTCTTCGCAATATACATATTTCATTGAGATTGGTCAAATTACCAAGTGCAATCTTGCATGACGGTCGAAATCATTCAACCAAAGACTTCAGGAAGTTATCCTCGGGAAAGCATAGCCTTACCCAAGTATCGTGGATTTTGGTTGTTGGATGCTCCATCTCATCCTACGATTAGCAAGACAACGTAGGGCACGACATTGAATACCACAAAGACAATTTTGAATAACGCGAAAAACGAGTAAATTACCACATTGTAGGCATCCCGAGAGATGGGGAACCACTTGCTTTGCATCCTGTACACCCAATCACTGGCAAATACACAAATCATGGCCGCGAAAACAAACCAGGCTCCGTTTATAATTGTGCACCACATGAAAAATCTTTGAAGCGTATTAATATCCATAATGTTTCTCCTTTCAGTGCGTGAATCCAAGGGGGGGCGAACATTATTTTGTATGGATGCCAAGTTCTTATGAAAAACCAGGCCAGCTAACCATCACTGATCCAAACCTACACCCTACAGTCTTCCCTGTCAAATCACTCTTTGAGGAAGAATTAACCTCACATCACGTCCCCACGTAATCCCGCCATTGCCAAAATGTTAATTCCTTTCATGCGTTCAATTCTCTCTATTTATAGAGGGGTCAACATCCCGTGCTTCTCGTTACATTTTATGAAAGGAGGGTAATCCTGTGAGGAGAAACTACAACGAATTTAGGGATGTCTGGTTCGGCTGGCAGGACAAGATATCCATCACAATTCTGGATTTTCCAATCCTGCTGGTCCGAAAGTACGAATGGATAGAGAAAGAAAGGTCTAACTGGCTGGTCCAAGTCATGGGCGTTGACCTGCTCCCTTCGATCACAAGGAAGCTGAGGCCATTATAAGGAGGTGTCCTTCTATGAACTGTCTATGGTGTGGAGACCCCAGTCGAATTGTACGACCCCGGAATGTATCCATTCTGCGATAGGTGTTTAGCCAACATCGAAAACTTAGGCATAGACTTAGACGAGGCAGAAAGGAAGCTGATCCCAGAGACAATTATCACACAAGTGGAACCGAAGCGGTGAAGGAAACGAATTAGGGCCACCGATGCCAATTATTTAGAGAAGAAAGGAAATCCAGATTCCTGTAACCATTTATGATCAGGTGCCCTCTCGTATTGAGGGTTAACTGCGTCTGAGAACCGCAATAGCGGAGGATCGCAGCCCGATCAGTTTTGAAGTCCGGTGTCTGTGAGGCGAGCAGCAAGACCAGCAGAGGGCCCATACGGAGAGTGTGGACATGACACCCATCGACGGGTGGAGAAGAGGCCATATCACGCCAAGACTCTGTCTGTGAGCGGAAAGCCAAGACCAGCACCGGGCTTCAAATAAAGGAGGAAAAAACTATGGAGACCGCATTGATTCAAAGAACTGAGTTCGAAACACCCCAAACCACCGACCCAAGAGAAGCTAAGCTGAAGGATATCATCGAAAAAGGCAAGGCCAGCCTCCACAAAGCTCTCGAAGAGATCCAACACGAGTTTTCGACCCGAGAGGACATGGCCGTAAGGCCCACAGCCATCGAATTCCTCGTCCAGGACCACAGAATCCAGCCCGTTATCAGGGACGAAGCCTATGATTTGACGGACCACAGCCAGAGCCAAATGCTAACCCGAGCCGGCATCCCAGCCCAGTTTGCCCAAAAACTGATGGACCTCGAAGAGAATGAACTTCTATCGAGGAATCTGAAACGATTGACCGAGAGGATGGAAGACGGCGGAATCCTGCTCCGTCGAGTAGGCACCACCATTAAGGGATGGCTCTCCCCTGCCTACAAACGGATGGACGCCGCTCCAATCATGGAGGCGTTCCTGAGGCGAAGCCTGGAAAAAGGATTTGTCCCATACCGAGGCATGAATACAGATTACCGTTACCAGATCTCCATGATTCAACCAAGAATCTGGGACCCAGTACCAGGTGAATTCGTCATCTTCGGAACCAGCCTCGTGACAGGTGATTACGGGAACCAGAGCCTTGAGATAAACCTCCTCATGCTCCGAATTGTCTGTCTGAACTTAGCCATAGGCTACGACATGTTCAGAAAAATCCATCTTGGCTCCAGATTCCAGATGGGGGAAGGCGACGAGATCATCCCTATCAGTCAGAAAACGATCAAGCTTGACACAGACACAATCTCTTCCGCCATCATAGATGTGGTAGACGCAAGCAATGACCACATCAAACTCCTTGAGAACAAGATCCAGGAGGCAAATGAAAAGGAAATCAGAGACCCAAAGGCCATCTACGACACTCTGAGAAAGAGAGGAATCCGAAAGGAGATAGTCGAGCAGATCAAAACCTCTTATGACCTCCCGCAGGAAGTCGAGATCCTGCCCAAGGGGAACAACCTCTGGAGGCTTTCCAACGCCATAAGCCTCGTGGCCAAGGGCATCGAGAAGACAGACGAGAAGCTCGACCTCGAAAAGGAGGCCATGAACCTCCTTCTGACCTAATGAAGTACCATATCAAATAGCACCGAAGGGCGACTCTATTACAGGGCCGCCTTTTCTCTTTTTGAAAGAAGGGAGGAGAACCGATGCACGAATGCGAAATCTGCGGGAATGTCTTCGAAATCGAGTGGATCGCAAAGGGTAAGGACTATAACGATTTTGGCCACTGGTACTGCCCCTTTTGCGGGGCGATGTTTGACACGATCATCATCGAAGAAACCCCATAACGGTGATCAGCATGACTTCAAAGCAACTCGAAAGAAAGATCAATCAGCTCTACACCCGGAAGAAACTGGTCGAGACGGTGGGAAGTCTGGAGGAGGCCATAAAGGCCTTCTTGCTCATCGAAGGCAAGACAGAAATCCACACAGAGAAATTCATCATTAGCCTGGTGAATGGAAGACTGGACATCTCTGTGAGAACGTCCATCGATCCCAACCAGCTCATTCTCGACTTCACCAATCCCAAAGAAAAGGAGGAATGTAGCAATGAAAGTATTGACCCACAGAAAACCATTACTGGAAGGACTCGACCTGGTCAAAGACGCCGTGTCCAAGCACACTGCTCTCCCGATCCTGAAAGATGTGAAGATCACTGCTGAAGGAGACAGCGTCTATCTTTACACTACTAACCTCACGACCGGCATTAAGACTCGTGTCAAAGAGGCCGATGTCATTGAACCAGGCATTGCCCTCTGCGATACCATGAAACTCCTTTCCATCGTAAAGGAGCTACCTGATGCCGAGATCATTCTAACCAAAGAGGAAAACGGCCACGTGAGAGTGGAGTGCGAGAACGTCAGCTTCAAGTTGGTAGGTCTCAGTGAAGAGGAATTCCCGAACGAGATGGAACCCTCGGAGGAAAACGGCTTCTCTATAGGTCAGGAATTCTTCACAGCCTTATTGAAAGTCAGACATGCTGCCTCGAAGGAAGAATCCCGATACAACATCAACGGCATCTACTTCGACAAAGCTATCGTGGCGACAGACGGGCATCGACTGAGCCTGACCAGGGATACCAACCCACTGAGAAATACCCTTGTCCCTTCTGAATTCGTTAACACGATTCTGAGACTGAGGAGGAACGGGAACCAGTCCTACAGACTCTCTCGATCCGACACCACCATCTTTTTCTGTTCAGACGACCTGATAATCCACTCCAGGCTGATCGATGGAGAGTTCCCGGATTACGAACAGGTCATTCCACAGACCCATGAAAGAACAGCCACCATGGACAGACGCAAGCTCCATCACGCCATCAAGAGAATCATCCTGATGAGCGACAAGTCCAATCAGATCCGTTTCGAGTTTAATAGAAATCGGGTTCTCTTGACATCGGCAAATCCAGACGCGGGTGAAGCCCGAGAAGAGTTCGAATGTCATTATGAATCAACCTCTCCCAAAGAAATATCCTTCGCCATAGGCTTCGCTGGCAAGTATATTCTCGATGTCCTTGAGGTCTTAGAAGGTGACCAGGTGACATTCCTTATGAACGACCCCGGCCAAGCAATGACGATAGAGGAGAAGAATTCCACTCACATCATCATGCCAGTCCGCCTCATGGAATCATTCCAACAGGAGGAAAGTAAGGCAGCTTAACCATCTTGATCAAAGAGAGAACGCAAAAGGAGGAACCACCATGAACAGAGCACTTTTAGAAAAACCATTTGAACCAAGTCAAATCAAACAGCGTCAGGGCAAATTCGGCCATATTTTAGACTATGTTGAAGGTCACGTTGTCACTTCAAGGTTAAACGATGCCTTTGACGGCAACTGGTCATTTGAGGTCGTGAAATATCGAATTCTTAAAGACACTGACGAAGTCCTGGTCCTCGGAAAGCTAACGGCCGAGGGGGTCACCAAGATGGCTTTTGGTTCAAAGGAGATTGAAAGGAGCAAAGACACAAAAGCCATCATCAGCCTCGGAGACGACCTCAAAGCCGCTTCGACGGATGCATTGAAGAAAGCAGCCTCACTCCTCGGAGTAGGCCTATATCTTTACTCCGATCAGAGACCCAACGGTAAGCCAGAGGAGGGAAAGTCAGAGACACCGGATAAAGGGCTTCCTAAAGGCAATGAAAAGAACCAACCCGGACCTAAGAATGAACCAAGCTTCGAAGGAGATAATGGAAGCCGCCTTACCAATAAACAGCTCGCAATGATCTTCGCCGTAGGAAAGTCAAAGGGCCTCCAGACCAAAGAGATCAAGGACAAGGCTCTGGCCACATTCAACAAGAACCTGAACTTCCTCACCAAGGCAGAGGCATCAATATTCATCAACGCTCTCCAGGCATTATGAGGGAACAATAACTAAAAAGGAGGACACATCATGCTAAAGAAAGAAACCAGCAAAGAGGCCTTTGAACGATACATTCACATCTCCTACTCCCAGCTAAAGACTTATTTGACATGTCCGCAGAAGTACGAATTCCAATACGTGATGGGACTACCGTGGGAATTCATCCCGGAATACTTTCCCTTTGGAAAAGCAATCCATGAGGCCGCAAAGATCTTCTATCGAACGCTGAAAGAGACCGGCAGAAGGCCCACTCTGGAAGACACGACCGAACACTTCAAGGCATGCTGGGACAAAGAGACCCAGGTCAACAATATCCGATACAAAGAAAACCAGAGCAGGGACACCTTGAGGGATAAGGGTGCCCAACTGGTTAAAGTGTTCTACGAAAATGTTGCGCCACAGCGAATCATTGGGGTCGAAGTCCCTTTCTCTGTGGACATGGTTTTGGAGGAAACAGGCGAAGTCCTTCCATGCAAACTGGCAGGCATCTTCGATCTAATCGAGTCAGACGAGGAGGGAAACTTTATCATCGTGGAACTAAAGACCGGAGCAAAGAGATTCACCGACGACCAGATAGACCTGGATCTCCAGGGGACGCTCTACTCATACGCATTGAGGCAGATGGGATACCAAACAGACGGCGAAGAAACCCTGGTCAGATACGATCAACTTCTCAAGCTGAAGAACCCCGACATGGAAACATACTATGCCGTGAAGGGAAACGTTCATTACATATGGGCATATACCCTTGTGAGGAAGGTTCTGAAAGCGGTTAATAACGAAATCTTCTTCCCCATACCAGGCTGGCAATGCAAAGAATGCCCATTTGGAACAACGTGCCAGCAAGAAAAGTAAACGCCACCGACATCAACCAGCTAAGGAGCGACGATCACATGTCGATTATCTTTGAACTGTATAAAACATCAGGCAAGAAAGTCTGCCCACCCAATTATGTCCGAAAAAATAACTGCCCTCTCATTGTCCGAACAACGAGTGAAGATTTATTAACTGCAAACGTCTTTGGCATTTTAAAGAACCTCGACCCCACCATCTGGCTTCGGAGATTCTTAGGAGAGGCGATCAAAGGGAAGGATTTCAGCCGCCACACCTTTGAGAACCTCTCCTTTGAATTCTGGAAGCGATATCGACCACCAGCCAACAGAAAGTACCGAGAGGGTATCTCGGAGGTGGATGTCACGATCTCTTATAATGACGGGATCATTTTTATTGAGGCGAAATACCTTGCCCCAGTGAACCTGAGGACAACAAGCGACCCACGAAGAGATCAAATCATCAGATACCTCGATTTGGCTGCATACCACTACCTCAATCATCCCGATAGCGTCAAAGAGTTTTATTTCGTCCTTATCATAGACACCGAGAAACCGCCCTGGATTCTGACCCGATACAGATACAGTCAAAACCTTATCAAGGGATTGACCAACCCAGGACTATTTAAGCCCCATGTAGACGTTGCCAGGTTGCTCTCTAAGGAGATAGGCTGGCTTACATGGAAGCAGCTTATAAAGATCCTGGTGATTACGAAAGGGCATTTCAGAACCGAGGCCGAAAGAAAGTTTGTGGAAGACCTTATCATCTATTTGGATTATAAAATCAGGGAGGGAGAACGAATCCGAACCGAGAGAAAACAACTCAGCTTTTGGTGAACCTCATCCTCACCCAAACTTTAATCAAAACAGGCCATTTGACGCTTTCATGGGAGTGAAGATTCCTTCCAGATCCTGAAATTCTGCTTTCAAAGAACCGAAGAAAGGTGTATATTAATAACGGTTGCCCTTATTTTAAGTAAACAATTGATTCAAAAAGCGGGAGGATAAAAATGCTTACAGCAGAGAAGCTAAAAGAGTTACGCAAGAAAGCCCAAGATGCCGTCGCTGATATGCCTGATGGTGAGCTAAAAACCAAGGCTTTCGAGGTATTCCTTCAGCACTTGCTGGGATCCGAGCCACCAAGGAAGCCAAGCGAAAAGGGTGAGTCAACTTCCCGGCTCTCAAGTACAACGAAAGCCTCGAAAAAGCCAGGCTCAACCAAAAGTCGTATTCTGCTGTTAAAAGATGAGGGTTTTTTTGCAGTGCCCCGATCAATTACAGACATCAAGTCCGAGTTGCAGGCTCATGGCTGGATACTTCCTATGACAACATTGAGTGGGCCACTGCAAGGATTGGTGCAAGACCGAGAGCTCCGGCGAATTAGGGATCAGGGCGCGAAGAAGAAAAAAGTCTGGAAATACGTTAACCCATAGCAGAAAGGAGTTCAGCTATGGGACCCAGAGAAATAGCCGATATGGACGAACTATTAGAGGAGCTCAGCGAGATCCTCGTAGCAGCAAATCCTCACTCTGGTAGCCTACAATACCAAGATCCTAAAACGAAGGATTTTCGAGAACGGCTTGCTGAACTTCGAAAACATTCCACAAATCTTTTAAACGACTTTCCCCGTGATGCGTTTCCACTTGTTGCCCGTGCAGTCAAGGAACTGTCAAATCGGGTCAACGTTCTTGTGGCAGATTTCCCTGGGAGCATTGACAGACACAAACAATCCGTTGAAGAGTTGAAGACCACTTGGTTTATTAAAGTCAAGCCAGAAATTTACCGTGTTGAAATTGCATTAGCAGTATCCGCTGGCGTCGTTTTACCAGAAGATCCGTCATTGTTCAGGGGCAAAGATAAATACGTACGGGAAATTGTATTTGAAATTAATCGTTGTTTTCGCAACGGCGCATATAACGGGTGCAGCGTCTTGATGCGCCGACTCCTCGAAACTTTGATCATCAAAGCCCATGAAAATAAAGGTACTGTTGCGACAGCTACCAATACTACGACAGGACGATTCTACAAGCTGGAAAAACTTATTGACGACTTAGTTGCGACAAATCCATTTGGTCTCTCCAGAAATGCGATAGCCGCATTGCCGAAACTCAAGCGGATCGGTGATTGGGGTGCCCACAACCGGAACATTTTGATTCGTGAATCGGATATAGAGGACATCAAAGTAGATGCACGACTTTGTTTCGAGGAACTACTTAGGCTTACCTAATCTTGATCCATTTTTCTACGCGACCCATAATAAGTATCCGCGGTCAACTGACCAAACATATGACGGTTGAACTCGGTCTTTATCCCTACTTCCTATCAGAAATCAACACCTTCTAATGAAGGTCCATCTCCTTGCTTCGACTACAGTATAGGGGAGGCTGAGGGTATTAGGAATGAGAGAAAGCAAATCAGTTTCTTGCAAAAAAGCTTTTGTCTCAGGATCCTCCCTATCTCGTTTTGTTGATCAAGTCCCCCATTTCTTATATAATCCCAGTGTACTGGCATTTTATAACACTTTTTTCTTTTTCACTCTTAAGTGCCTACACTGAATAGGTATAAAAAGGAATACTATGAGGGGGGGACGTCATGACACCAGGGAAGCACGACAAAGATATCTTCGTGACCGAGACCGGTAAGGGTTCGGATGAAGTCTCGGTCTTGGAGGTGAGTTTCTTTCCATCTGGTCAACCGGAGCGCAAACGGATATTTGTGACCGAGGTTAGCTCGGGAGGAATTGTTGATGAAGTAACCCAACCATACCAAAACATCATTACTCCAGAATTGAAAGAATACATGGTTGAGACGGTGGAGAGGAGTAAAAAACATTTCTGGGAAAGGCTGAAATTTGAAGTATCTATCAAAGATCTGAAATTTAATTTCGAACTTGAACGCAAACCAGAAAAGACCACCAGAATGCAAATCACCGCTAAAAAAGAAAAGTAATACGGAAAAACCCTGGCAGCCCGCCCACGTTTTGTTGTGGAGATACAATAATATCGATCATCTTACGAGGGATGCCTTTGACTTCTACAGGGATTTTTAGGAGAACCATGGAATTTCAAGTCTATGAAATTTTGGCAAAACTCGCGCTTGAACATAAGTTAGACATTACCAGAGAAGATGACATCAAGAGACTTCTCTCCTTATTTGAGGCCAGAATCAAAGGACTGGCAAAGAGACCCACTTTCGTCTATGGAAAGCGTTCTGAGAACGCATTTTTTGAATTGGTAAAAGCCCTTGATTCAATTAAACTGATCAAAGAAGAAGATGCGGGAAGAACTGGAACCAACCTGAGCATCAAGATTCCAGATTATAGAATAGTAACAAAGGATGATGAAATTTTCTTTGTTGAGGTGAAAAACTTTGCAGTTAAACCGTCTACCAAAAACATAAAGAAGCATAGTGTATATGCGTTGACTCAGAATTATTGGAGAAGTCTTAATGCATATTCACAACTGGTAAAAACATCCGCGAAGATAGCCATATTTTGGAAAAGTTGGGGGACCTGGACCTTAAATAATTTAGAGGATTTCAAGAGTTCGGGAATCCAGCGGAAGATAACCTTCCCTGAAGCTATGAAGAATAATCAGATGTTTATCTTGGGCGATAAATCCATCTGGACTGCCAGTCCATTGCTCTTCAGGCTTATAATGGAGCCAAAACCCATCGACACCACCCGATCCCAGACAAGCATCGTTTCAAAAATTATTGGTGTAGAAATGCGTTCACAGGGGACTATAATTCACGACAAAGAAATAGCGAACCTTACTTATATGTTATTTTGGTTTGGTAAATGGGAGCAGGCTGGACCGTTCCCGATCTTAAAAGATGATCTCTTCCAAGGAATTGAATTCATCGCAAAGCCTTTTGAAGAAACAGAGGGACAAGGATTCGAAATGATTGCAACTCTAAGTGGGATGTACATGAATATGTATCATCTAATGACTCACAAAGGAGAAGAATTGCCTGAAGTATTCCCCAGGTATCAACTGCCTCCGATATCTAAGATACTACCTGAAAACCCTTTTCATAGAGGACTTCCATTGTTGATCATGACTCAAACGCCCTCTTCAATATAAGATCATGGCAATTAAGAAAACATACAGCCAAGCCGCCAGAGTCCAGGCAATCTTGAGAACCCTCGGAGCCAGACACGGAATCACCATCGGTGAATTAGCCGAAGAATTTGGTGTCACAAAGAGGACCCTTTATCGGGACCTCAAGGCTTTGGAGGAAGCAGGTTCCCCCATCCTATCGGAGGTAACTGATGGGACAACTTACTGGAAACTTGAGCCATCTTTCAAGGGTATTCCACCCCTGACATTTACTCTTAATGAGCTGATGGCTCTCTACTTCAGCCGAAAGCTGTTTATGTCTCCCGGAGGATCCCCATTCCAGACAGAGCTTGAATCCGCATTCAAGAAGATCGAATCAGCCCTACCAGCAAAGCATATAGCCAGACTGGAGAAGATCGAGGAGATGTTCACCCCTCTGATCAAGGCATCCAAGAAAATAGACCTCGACAAAGGAATCTTTGAAACCGTTCAGTGGGCAATTCTCAACCAAAATATTCTGAAGTTGGAGTATAAACCAAGGAAGGGTAACCGGGCACTTCATTTTGAGGTCTACCCATATTCGTTGCTTTTATATAAAGGAGCATTTTACCTCTTTTGCTTCGTACCAGAGAAGGGGATGCGCTATTTTGCATTGGAAGGAATCAAGAAGGCAGAGAGAATGAATGAGAGATTTGAGATCCCGGAGGACTTCTCGATATCTGAGTTTTTGAAAGTCCCATTCGGCCTTTTCCACGGGAAACAGATCACCGTGAAGGTCATCTTTGACAAAGAGCTGTCGGATTATATCCAGAGGCATACCTGGCACCCAAGCCAGTCGATCAAAGAATTGAAGGACGGGAAAATTCTCCTCTCTATGACAGCGAGCGGTAAAGAAGAGATAAAGGCATGGATATTGAGTTTTGGACCGAAGGCCAAAATCATTTTACCCAAATTTCTGATGGAAGAAATTGAAACTGACATTAAAAAAACTTTAGCCTCGTACAGAGTGTAGCGAGAGTATGCACTGCAGCTCTCCACTTCGGGACAACCAAAAAGGTTCATGATTTTAAGCAGAGGTAAAGGATTCAAGATATAGCCCCCTCGTGAATCTTTCTATTCTCTTGGCAATCGTAGTATTGATTCTTGACTGAGCGTATATCCATCTCCATGTATTGTTTGGTTTGATCGATCCGACTCAGGATACCAGGAATCAATCTATTCCCGGAGCCTCTGCGACAGTGGATTTATACCAAGGCTAACAGCTCTCCTCGCCTTCGGGATCAGCTCGTGCGCTTCCATCATGCTTAGCCCTTCGCCCAGCCATCTTGAACAATCCCTCGAGGGTAGTTTCTTTCGAGAGTAAGAATTTGAGAACGTTCACATTATTAAACTCACAGGTCTCAAAAACGGTTACCAACACGAGGTATTCTCTTAGGGATCGCTCCGTGAACCGACCATCTGCATGTGTGCGAAGCTTGGCAAAACGTCTAATGGCCTGTTCCGCGTTAGCGTTATTCCATGGGACACCATCATGATCGAGGAAGGTAAACATCTTTGCTCCACTCTTCTGGAATTTTTTCTTGTACTTGTTTGCCAGCTCTGAGGAGAAATCCCTCGAAACTACCGAATCCAGGAATTGAAAAACAGCTCGTTTGTGCTTATGCAAGTTTCGTCTCTTGAGACCGTAACGGTCTACTGTCTGAATCATTGTACGCAAGAGAGTTCCAAATTCCTTGGCAATGCCTTTCAATTCTGTGTCCAAGGGGTTTTTCAGGAGATCATCGTCGATGTCCCGTACGAAATGAACGATACATTTTTGTTGTTCGCAAGGAAGAGAATCGTATGCTGTATAGAAATCGGAGATTAGGACGCCGGAGAAGGGACGAAGCATCTCTTGGAGAAATGATCCCTCCCGAGATGGCCTGTAGAAGTAATACAATTTGTCCATACCTGCCAGCACCCAAACATACCCGTTCAACCCTCTGAGCCTCACCGATGTCTCATCGATATGGAGGATCTTCTCTTGCAAGATGCTTTCGAGAATAGCAGCGTATAAACCCTCGTACTCTGCAACTATTAGGTGTCTCGCCCGGATCATCCGGGATTCGTCTACGAATATACCGAAAGTGTCACCTAACGCTATCCGCGTTCGGTTCATGTTCATCCCGCAAAAGATGCTTGAATAGACACACCAACTCATCAAAGCATGACCGTATCGGTATTGCCCTCCCCGAGATCTGGCTTCCGACGAGAAAAGGCAGCCGCACTTGAGACACTTGTATCGATATGAACGGAAGTTGGTTATCCACTTTTTGACACCGGTTTTGGAGAATTTCAAATCGATCAGCATGCGACTCATTTGTTTGATTTGTTCGATACCCTTCTTCCGGCATTTTGGACATCGTTTGCACTCAATGTCGGCGACCCTATTGGGGTGAGTCTTCGTATGTTTCAACCTTCGCCGTCGCTTATTGATGACCCTGAATTGCCGATAGGTTCGTACAAACACCTTTTCACGTTGGTAATTAAAGTAGGCACATTTGCAGACGTATTTGAGATCTTCCAATGCGTATTCTTTCGCTCGAAACACCTCCCAGCTTGGTCTTTCAATAGTCATCTCCTCGGTGCGAGTGATCTTTGGAGGAATCTGAGATGCTTCATGGCTTGGGGCATCCGGAGAGGTTAATCCCCAGATAAAATCGCAGACGTTCTTCAGCGTTCGGCAGTCATCTTGGTTGTATTGAACCAGGCTTGCTTTGATGTCTGGGTCTCCATTTATTTCCCAAGTTTTACGCCAAACAATAGTTTGGAGTCCAGTGGCGCTATCATGTCTGCGCTTGTATCCAAGAAAGTTCCCGATGTCTTTGAGACCATTCGAATATGTCGGGAAATAGATATGTGGATGGACAACCGACATGACGTTTGTGGCTCGTTTCAGAACTGCCTCGATTTTTGGATGATGAAATTCTGGGAGTTTCGCCTTTATGCGTCGCAAGGCAATGGCTTCATAGTCCCCGTAATGAAATACTCGAAAATCAACTAACTGGGACACCATTTGGATAAACTGGGTGAACATGATTGGTTCGTCTGAATCTTGATCCGCCCAAAAAGTGTGGAACGTCTCTTGACCATCCGAGACCACAAGAGCGCCGATGAGATAATAGAATTGATCGTCAGGCAGTCCCTCGATGTCAAGATAGACTCTGGATCTTGAATCTGCAAGCTGTGGCTCTCCGTGAATGTGTACTGTATTCTCACGAATCGATAGGGCCTGGAGGGCAAGGTAGTGTGGCCTGGCAGGATTCTTAGCCCGCTTGCGTCTTCTTCTCGGCCTGAAGGTGTAAGAAAGCTGGTTGACAGTGAAGATTCCCTTACTGCGATGCTTATTCCGTTCTTTCTCCGTCATACCAGACAACAGGCTCAAATCATCTGCTTCAATGGCCTTTTGCCTGCACCGTGCTTGAAACTCGCACTCAATACAATGACGATTCAGAATCAGATCGGGAGGGGAATTGCCATAAAGTGACGTGGCAATTTTCCCCGTCAGTTTTCGCACTTCGTTCGCCAATGCAGAGATATTGACCCTCATTGTGGTATAGCTGTCCCCGTGGATGAGCTTACCGTGGGTAACCTTGCAACCCAGCACTTCTGACAACACGAATCCATCGAACGCCAACAAAAGCTTGTCGTAGCTCGTAAGAATGTTGGTGAAGATGAATCGAACCGGAATGAACTGTGCGGGCTCGTTCTGCTCTTGATATGATGACCGCTCAACTGCGTGAAGATTGGATTCAAGATTCTGGCCTCGGGCCACGAAGTCCACGGCCAACTGCCACTTGCCCATTTTCAGGCTTTCCGTGATGGGTAAGCCGAATACGACTTTATCTGGCGTCACCCTTTCTATCAAGCGCTTGATCGCCTTTTTATGGTAAGACTCCTCCTGAGTCTGGACCCAGTCGGCGTAAGCGTTTCCAGTCGTTTTGTCACTGCATGAGCGAAGATAGCATTTAGTGGGACACCTGAGGAAGGCTCCGAAAAGATTATCACTAATGATCGTATTCACAATGCTACTCCTTCCTGCCACTGAGGCACTCGAAATCAGATTCATTGGTACGCGTTAGATTCTTACGCAATAGATTCTGAGAATTTATCTCTAACATCTTGAAACCCATTGGTGTCATGCTGAACTTGGTTCAGCATCTCGATTTGTTCAGTGGGTGAGATCCTGAAACAAGTTCAGGATGACAGGTCCGGTAAATTTCAAATATGTTTGGCTAGCTTTATGATATCATTTACACCCTATGTCGGTGCTATATTATTATCCCCAATGTGACCTATTCTGTCGCAGGTATCAGATAAAATATTGTTTTGGGGGAGGCACAGCATGAAGAGTTGCAAGCTCATCATAATATCGATGGCTTTTGGGGGATTATTCTTTGTTGTCTCAACCGCACAAGCGCAAACCTACAAATGGACATATGAACAAGGCAGGGTCCGTTTCACAGATGATCTATCAAAAGTTCCTGAGAAATATAGGAAGTCAGCGGTTCGTATCGGTGAACTGGAGAAAGAGCCAAAGAAAGAATGGTGGATGGAATACGATAAGAACCGACCAGCACACCCGGAGCTCCTCCAGAGAGAGCAATCACAAAGAACCTCTGATCTGGCTGAAGAACTGGTCATAAAAGGGTATGCGCTATCGTACGAATGGACTCAGGACATGAGCCTATGGATAAAAATACCAGCCTCCACAGCCTCCCGAAAAGAAGAATATTCCGAGATGGCAGCAAAGATAGCTGCTCACTACCATGTCCAGAAAGGTCACATGGTCTGTGTCAGGTTCTACTATGGGAGCGGAAAGGTCATCGCTTATGAGTGTAGATAAAGAAATAGGAACAGATCCCAAAATGATCTTCGTCATAACGAAAGAGGGCCATTGGTTGATCGATCAGGGGTGTTACGAGGAAGCTGCAATCGAATTCCTAAAGTGCCTTCCGTTGGAACGTGATCCCCTGAAGAGAAAAACCTCCTTGAAGGAGCTGGGCTACTGCTACCTGAGACTGGGCTGGTTTGAGGACGCAGTTAAGATCTACAAGGAACTCCTTGAGAGTTATCCCCATTATGCCGACATTAGATTTTATCTGGCAAGCGCCTACGCCTCACTAAAGTGGACAGATGAAGCCATTGCGGAGTTGAAAACGATCCTGAGATCCGATCCCACCGATGTTTTGGCCAGACACGACTTAGGGCTATGCTTCAGGGATAAGGGATGGCTTAGAGAATCTCTGGAAGAAATGAGAAAGGCCAACGAGTATGCAGCCACCTATGGAAACGCTGAGGAAAAGGAGATCGTCAAGTCCAGCCTTGGTCACATTGAGGAAGAGATTCAAGAGGGAGACGAAGACGGAACAAAGGAAGCATTCTTACTTCTGATCCTTTTGGCAACCGTGTTGAAGAGATCAAGAGTGGAGACCGGAAAACCACGCAGGAAACATTAACGAGCACGGTATCAAAATGTTAACCGGCTGGTGGCCCAGGAAAATCCACTGTCCTAACTGCCATTACGAGGGTAGAGCCAAGCTAAAAGGCACAGGCTGCGTTGTCTGGATCCTTCTGTTGGCCACATTCCTGATCTCATTTCTGTATTGGCCTCTGTTCATAATCACCGGATTATCGTTCTTCTATCTCCTACTCAGACCTTCAAGGCAAATCTGTCCCAGGTGTGGATGGGAATTTCCAATTCCTAAGAACAGGAACTCTCCCTCTCTCATTGGTAAGCGGTAAATGAATACAGCCATGACTATTTCGTGTTTGAGATAGGGATCTTTTCATCTGTAGGTAGGAAGACGATGTATTGGGCTTGACTGGCCGTTTTGAAGAAAAGGTAACCCTTTGTATGGGTTTTTGGAAGGATACTGAGATTGAGAAGATTCTTGTAATCGATGAAGGGCCTCTCGAACGGGATCTGGGCCTCTATGGACTCGTTGCGATCAGTGACGAGGACAAAGCTACTCGGGGACACGGACTCAGTTCTATCACCTGAATTATAAACTTCAGCAGAATAAATATGATATCCACGCCTCCAACCCTCAAAAGAAAGAGAGACGACCAGCCCGGATCTTCGTTTTGGTTCAGCCAGCGCCGGTTTAGGCTCAGCAGGACTTGACTTTGCTTGCCGCATCTCTACCCACCTTTGAATATCAATTTTCCAGCCGGCATCTTCCTTGATGATGGGACACGCATTTGATTCCTTTGAGGGTCTTCGAGTTTTTAAATCGATGGCAGCGTGTGTTATGTAGGCGGTCGCTTTGGTTTCTTCATCATTTTCAATTACGATGCGGTCTACAGAGGTATTTATATCCCTCAGCGACAGAGCAAGCTCGTTTACTATCTCCTTGCAGATTGCCTTTGATTCCTCCAGGAGCCGATCTTTAACTTCATCTGGAATGATTTCCATCAACTTATCGGGGCTCTTTGTGTTGAAGGCATCGTCCCATTTCTTGAAGAGGGCCGTAACAGCGGCTGCGGTCGGGTCTTCCTGCTCCTTCGGCCGAGTCGGCGTTTCTTTTTGGCCACAGGCCAGGGTTGCAAAGATCAAGACGGTGGCAATAAATATTTTGACGAGGGATTTGCGCAGGATCACCATATTCGGCTCCTCCTATTAGGTCATTCGGGTTTTGTTAGCCCAACCCAATTGGGAGAGAGAGGGGCAATCGGTTCTTTATGAGGTCGACTTCTCCTTCTTGACAACATACTTCTCCTCCAACTGAGCGGCGTAAAGCTTGAGCTCCGGGTTGAGGGTGCGGTGATTTTTGAGCGAGGCAATAATTTTCTCCAGGTAACCGACATGCACGCGGTGTCGCACTAACCCCACCAACGATCCGAGGACAGCCTGCAATGGAGAGTTCAAGGCATCGTTTTGTTCAGGGATAAGGAAAACCACATGGCTATCTTCGTGTGTCGCCAACAAAGAAATATTCCGCAGCAGTTGGTAGTGTCGGCAAAACTCACTGAATCCGAGCAATCGTTCGTCAATGAGTCCCTGGAGTCTTGGCGAATAGATCTCCCGTAATTTGTTCTCATGTCTCTGATCTGGCTTAGCACAACCGAACTCCCCCTCAGATAGCTTTACTTCACAAAAGACCCACCTGCCATCAGAATTTTGCCACGCCACATCGACATTGGTTCCTTCTTCTGCATCAGGGACGTACTCAAAATGCCATTCTTGGATATCGCCTTCCAGGCCGAGTGCTTGAGCCATCAATCTCGCAGTCTCTCCACCAGTGCTTAGGAATGGAAAGAAGAGGTTGAACGTAAGGGCTTGGGAAGAATTGAGATGGTGAAAATCGGGATGCAGTCGAACCTCACGATTATGGTGCAGGTATTCTCTTACCTCGGACCTAATCGGTTCAAGCAGGTTTAGGTAGCGAAGGTTGGAAGGCAATATGTGCTGGTATGAGCGACCCGTCTTGCGATAAACCCCTGCCTCTCGAATTCCCAATCGGTTGGCCTTGTATTCTGCCAGGTGCTTTCTTAGGGCCATCCGGTATGACATCATTTTGTATCCCTCCTAAACAACCGCGTTTAGAATCGTTGGTCCACCTTAAAATTATTTTGACCGACCTCCTGCTTTAGAATAGGAGGACTCATCATTCTTATACTACTTATAAATATCAATTTCAAGAATAATAATACTTATAGTCTATAGACATATACCTCCTTTCTGGCTTATAAGTGCCCGTAAGCAAAGGAGAAATGGTGGCGGATATTAGGAAACAGATTGGAGATCGAATACGTGATTTGAGAAAGAAAAAGGGACTATCCCAGGAAGAGCTGGGGTGGAAAGCGAAATTGCACTATACGTATATTGGCGGCATTGAAAGGGGTGAGAAGAACGTATCCATAATTACCTTGAGCAAGATAGCAAAAGGGTTGGGCATAAGTGTAAACGAAATCTTTAATATCCCCATGGATATCAAAGATCCGGATAAATTAAGGGCCTCATTGGTCAAAGAAATCAACCAAAGCGATCCGGAAATTGTCAGATTGGTTTTTAATCTAACCAGGGAACTGAACAGGCTGAAATTCCAGGTCACCTCGGGAAAAGAGAGGGAGAGAAAGTAAACCCACCTCCTCTTGGTAGGAGAGCATTATGCCCTCTATGATAACAATACCAAACAAAAAGACCGATGAGATCCCCGACGCATTACTGACCCAAGATCCGTCTGATAAGCGAAGGGGAATCGTTACAAAAATATACGACGAGGATGAGAAAAAACAAAAGAGGTTCAGATGGGAGTTTTTCAGACGAAGCAAAGTTTATCAAGACTACAAGACCGGCAAAATCGGACCCGAACGGTTTCTTCGATCATTCCCAAATTATCGGATTTTTAAGCCTTTGAATCTTTCCATCAAAGAACTGGAAGATGGAAAGGACGAATTTCTAAACGAACTAAAGAAAGTGGTTGCAGGGGTCCCTTCTATTGATGTAATTTATGGTAGCGGGAAAAGGACCAAGAGCGTCTCACTTAATTATTTAGCAAGACATGACCAGTATCTCCGATCCATCGAAAAGTGGAGGAAGCAACACCCCGATCAATTCAGAAAGCGCGGTAGATTTTTTAGTCTTTTAAATGCTATGCATAAGGAAGACAAAACCATTCAGATTAAGATCCGCCTCAACCGGAAGAAAGGGAATATTCTTAAAGACATTAACTCCCTAATAGACTTTATCGATAAGGAGGCCAAGTATCGGAAGTTCAATCTCAAAGGACTTAAGCCGCACTGGGACGAATATGCGAAATACCTTAGGGTATATGATTTAAAGAAGGAAAACCCACGGTTAACGTGGTCAGACATTGCCAAAGAAATCTTCCCAGATGAAGTAAAGAAAAAAGTTTCCCCACATAAATTTCAAATCAAAGTGCTGGCACACCAATCCGCTAAAGACAAGGTGAGGTATTATTGGAACCGTGCAAATATAATGATCAATAAAGGGGGATGGAAAGAAATTTAGAAGGGTGGAAAATATTTCAGCCATGATATCTTCCATGGAAGATAAATAAGTATAAATCATTTACATATTCACCCCAGATTAATTGTGTAAGAATGAGGCCATGATGGAAACAATCCACATGGCCTTTTTTTCGGCCGAAATCAGAATGGAATTAAGAAGTGTAAATCGTGACGCCGTGACGGCTGTGACGGCCATCCGCAAGACCGGATGAAACCAATGAGCCGGTGAAGGAGGATGAGATATGTTTTCAGATTTGGTCGTTTTATCAAAAGCCCAAGAACGTGTTTTCTCGGACCTATCGGAGTTTGTTCCCCTATTCCACTCACCAGATGGGGAAAGATACGGGGTAATCGAGGTGAATGGCCACCGAGAAACCTGGTCTCTCGACTCCACCATATTTCGTAACCTGTTAGACTTTAAGTTCTACCAACTATACGGCAACCTTATGCCCATGGGGGAGATGAATCAAATCATCCGATTGCTTAAAGCGAAAGCGCAATTCGAAGCTCCGGAAATCCCTGTTTTCGTTCGCGTTGCATTTTACAACGGTTCGATCTACATCGACCTTTGCAATGAAAAGTGGGAGGTCATTGAAATCACACCAAACGGATGGCGGGTCGTTCAAGATTCTCCAGTTCGATTCACAAGAGCCCGTGGCATGCTGGCGTTGCCTCACCCTCAAAAAGGGGGGAAGCTGGAAGACCTTAGAAACTTAATTAATGCTCAGGATGTTAACGTTTGGTATTCCTGTCTGTCATGGACAATAGGGTCTCTGAATCCCAAAGGCCCTTTCCCAATTTTAAATGTAGAAGGAGGATCAGGTCGAGCAAAGACCAGTGCGGTTCGCATGATCCGTCACTTAGTAGATCCCTCTATCGCGCCTCTGAGATCGGCTCCCAACTCTGTCAGAGACCTTATGATCGCTTCAAAAGACTCATGGATCCTCGCCTTCGATAATCTCTCGAAAGTTCCCGACTGGTTCTCGGACGCCCTTTGTCGGCTAGCAACCGGAGGGGGCTTCTCAACTCGGAAGCTCTTTACCGATGGTGAACAATTTATCATTAATACCACACGGCCCATCGTCATCAACGGGATAGAGTTTCTCCCTGCCCGTGAAGACTTTATAGACCGTTCCCTTGTTATCACTCTCCCTCAGATTCCAAACGATAAACGCATGGCAATGGAGGACCTGTGGACCGATTTTGAGGTCGCTCGGCCCAGAATTCTTGGAGCCTTCCTTGACGTTATAAGTTCCTGCCTCCTCAATCTAAATAAGGTTGAACTGAAATCCTATCCACGCATGGCCGATTTCATCCGCTGGGTCACTGCTTCAGAATCCATAATTGGCTTGTCATCAGGCACCTTTCTTAAGAATTATGAGGATAATCGTCGTTCCGCAACTCAAGATTCGCTGGAAAGGGACAAAGTCGCCTCCCTGCTCCGAACCTTATTGGCCTCTAGGAAATCATGGCGTGGGACGGCAATGGCTTTGCTTGAAGAATTGGAAAAGTGTGAATCAGATCCCAAACGCCGAGGTGCATCATGGCCAAAATCAGCATCGGAACTCTCTGGCAGATTAAAGAGAGCCGAGAATAACCTTCTATCAGTGGGAATTGAAATCATTTTTACCCGGGAAGGCGGAACTGGTCGACGAATAATTGAAATCACTTCTAAGGCGTAAGCCTTAGGTAGACTACATTCAGAATTTTGTTTAGTCCGACGCTGCTTCAACAATGCCAATTTTGAAGACACCGCCATTTAGGCTTAATACTACCAGGAGGTAATCTATGAGAATTTCTCAGAGAAATAAGAAATCAACCCTCACAGTTACAGAACGATTCTATTTCCCCTATGAAAGCCAATACATGAAAATCTCTGGAATGCCGGACGCCTGGTATAAACTTTATTCTATAGCGACCAGGCCCGACGAACTTGGTACATTTATATATACTCATTTCATTCTCCCTGC
Source organism: Syntrophaceae bacterium (assembly GCA_013388645.1). GTDB lineage: Bacteria > Desulfobacterota > BSN033 > BSN033 > UBA1163 > UBA1163. The sequence goes on from JACAEV010000145.1 coordinate 54,100, forward strand.
GGTGCGACACCTCAATGCAAAGCGCCCCCGAGGCCCGCATAAATCCAACGCAAAATTTATCAACAAGGTCAAAACCCTTGCCGCCTACAATTATTGTTTCCTTGATTATTGGCTGGGGAAGTCCAGGGAAGAATGGCCAGAACCCATCAAGAAAGTCGTTCAAGAATTCGAAGACGAAATGGGATCTTATTTTCCCCGTACCGGGAAAAAGAAACATCCCAAAGCTCTTGAGATAGTGGCTTACATGATCGAAAGGGATTTTGGAGAAGAGAGACAGATCCATCAAACAATAAAGCCATGGACCGATGACATACATAATTTCGATAAAGTCTACGTCTCCGGAAGCGGCTTTGTAACGTACTATAAGCTCTATTTGGAGTTATTGGGAAAATGGGATGACCCGAGCCTCATTTTTGCTCCCGAGAACCTAAGCCTGGTTGATTCTTGGTCCTCAGGGAAAGGTTTAAGGTTGCGGAACTCTTCTCCGAACATTGCCCCTTTCACAACAGCGTAGAACACGGTTTTTCCTAAAACTGCAGTTACGCAGTTTGGCACTCATAGTAATTATCTAATCAATCTGGTTTAATAATTTCGATAATAAATTGAGGCTTGATATGGAACGTATTATTCATTCTCCGGTTAGAGACATGGGGCGAACGACTCCGAGGCAAGAAGATACTTGCTTTTTATTAAAAACATCTCTACAGGCAATTACCAAAATCGAGGGGCGAAGGAGTCAGACTCCCCTTCTGCTGCCCGCAGACCGAATTTGATGCGGGCTGTAAAATTGCAATTCCGCAGATTCGGACTCCTTCCAATGAATTCACTCTCTTGATTTAATAGTGAGTAGATAATCAAATCATGTAGAAAGGAGGTAACGATTATGAATCAATTAAACGAATTAAGCGAGGCCATCGGTTACTGGTATGGAGCGCGGGTGCTCTGCCCAGAGTGTTTCGAAAGGCAGGGTAGAGTTGATCATGAGGGCACCATCCCTCCAGATGACTTGGTGGGACTTCTAACCAGATGCGCTAATTGCCACATACCACTTTGGGTATATAAGGAGGGAGTCTTATGAAGAAACCCATGTTTACTCCAACCAACATCATGGCAAAGATATTCAAGGGCCCAAACAAATATGAAATCCCTATGAAGCTAAGAAATCCCACCAAGTCTTCCAGCTTGGAGACGGATAGATTCCCCGTTGAAAGGAGAGAAACGCAAGTGGTAGAAGGGAATAATCTTGAAGAAAAAGTGATGCAGATTTTGACGAACTCAAGTAAAGATACAATGAAGAAGATCCTTACTTTGGGTGAACTTTCATTGCCGCAGCCCCAATTTAAGGCATTCAGGAAAGAGATTTTCGACTTATTTGGAACCAGAGAATTTAAGAGGGTGGCTCGCGTAATCGTGAGCGAGTGTCTTAGTTCTAATCGTGACAAATTTGGGCAGGGGAGGCGCTTTTAGCGATTTTGCTAAGGAGGAGGAATTATGAGTGGCAGACAAAGTCTTTTCGGCCCACTCATTATATAGATTCCGGAGGGAAGAAATCGACACGAGGTATCAATGCTTATTTTTACCCCTACTCACCGCTGCGAAAAGCAAAACAAGAAGTCGCCTCTCCTTGACAAAGACCGGAAGTTCGAATATGAAGATAATATTCCTGAGGGATCGGAGGTTGACTCTGAGGCGGTTGTAAATCTCTTCATAGAATTATTTTGGAGGGAGTGCGTTGAAAGGTGCAGTGATCTATACCAGGGTGAGTACCGATCGCCAGGCGGAGAGGGACTTGTCTCTTCCGACCCAACTGGAGATCTGTAGAAGATATGCTTTCCAGACCGGTCATACCGTCATTAAGGAGTTCCAGGATGCTGGCGAAAGCGCGAGGTCTTCAGACCGACCGGCTTTTCTTGAGATGATCGACTATTGTGATTCAAATTATAGTCATATTAAGGCGGTCATATGTTTTGATACTTCGCGGTTCGCTCGAAACCGCTACGATGCCCTGCTCTTCAAGAAGCAATTGGCAAAAAAAGGCATTAAGGTTCTCTTTGCCACTCAGAATCTCAGCGAGGGGCCGGAGGGGGAACTCCTTGAGGCCTTCCTCGAGGCCACAGATGAATTTTATTCAAAAAATCTGGCAAGAAATATAATTAGAGGGATGGAAGAGAACGCCAGAAGAGGACACCTTAATGGAGCAAGGCCTCCTTTTGGTTATAGAATCATCAAGATTCCAGACCCAAAAGGCAATATGAAAGGGGTGCTTGAGGTAGTCGAGCCTGACGCCTCGGTAGTGAGATTGGCATTTGATCTCTACCTTTCGGGCCTGGGATACAAGTCCATTTGTGACGAATTCGAAAAGAAAGGAGTCCGAAACAGAACAGGAGGAATGTTCACGAAGAACGCCATTGAAAAGATGCTCAAGAACAGAACATATCAAGGAGATCTGATTTTCAGGAAGATCACCGTGGAAAACGTTCACCCTCCCATCGTCTCGAGAGATGTCTTTGAGAGGGTTCAGGCCTTGGGAAAAGAAAGAGATCCAAAAAAGACATCTGGGAGGGAACTTTCCTCTCCTTTGCTTTTCTCAGGGCTTCTTCATTGTGGGAACTGCGGAGAGAAGTTGACCTATGAAAAGACTTTTAAACCCAACAAGACCTATCCCTATTACTCCTGTAGCTCGTTCAAGAGCAGAAGGATTAAATGCCCTTCCCCGCTTCGCTTTGATGTCAAGAAAATGGATCAATATCTCTTGGATAAGATCTTTTCCAGAATATTGACCAATGCGAACCTGAAGAAACTTCTTGTTCAAATAGAAAACCTTAGGATCCAGCTTCTTAACGACAGCAGAAGCCGTCTCAATAAACTTCGTTACGAACTCAATACCGTTCATAGAAGGATAGAGAATCTCCTTGACGCCGTTGCAGATGGGACCGTGGATCGGTGGATAGTCAAGGACAAACTGGATAAACTGAAGGCAAACAAACAAGCTCTTGAAGGGGAGATGACAAAGGGTCAAATCATTCCCTTTCCGAAGCTGAATCTTTCTGATTCCTTTATAGAAAGGTTCAAGGATATTTGTAAAGAAATAATTATGGATGCAGACCCAATAAAGGCAAGAACTTTTTTGAAGAGGTTTATTGAAAAGATAACTTTAACGAAAAACACCTGCAAAGTTGCCTATAACCTTGCAGGCGTAGTTCCTACCAATGACGACTGTTCGAGTTTAAGGGTAGGATTGGTGGAGGCGGCGGGAATCGAACCCGCGTCCGAGAACCTTCCGACAGAGCTTCTACATACATAGCCTGTATTTTGAATTCGCCCCTCCGAACTCCCACAGGCAGGATTTCGGGAGGACTATCCTATGAGGTTTCGTCCCTTTCCTATAGGAATCGGAGAGGGACTATCCTGTTTTTCTGACATCCCCCGCCTGCCAGCGGGCAGGCATCCCGCCCTACAGGAGAGAACGGGTGAGACGCTGGCCGCTCTTAGGCAGCCAGGGCATAATCGTAGTTGGCTGCGATTATGTTTAAACCCCATTTGTTTTACGAGCCAATGGGACCTCGGTATGCAGCCCTGACGTCAACGATCCCCGTCGAACCCTTTTCGCCCCCTTTCCATTTCTCTTTCAATCGTCTTTCGTTTGAGAGATTCTCGTTTATCAAAAAGCTTTTTCCCCTTTGCCAAACCCAATTCGACTTTGGCCTTCCCATCAGAAAAGTAGAGACGAAGGGGGATGAGCGTAAATCCCTTTTCCTGAACCTTTCCGATAAGCCGTCGAATCTCCCTCTTGTGGAGAAGAAGCTTCCTCGTCCTCAGCGGATCATGATTCAATCGGTTGCCATGGGTATAAGGGCTGATATGGGCATCGACCAAGAAGACCTCTCCATTCCTGATCTTCCCATAGCTGTCACTCAAGTTGGCCCTTCCCTCCCGGAGGGACTTGACCTCCGTTCCCAAAAGGCAAATCCCGGCCTCATATTTATCTTCGATAAAATAATGATGCCACGCCTTCCTATTTTGGCAAATCAATTTTTCGCCCATCGATTCTATTTTAGCGAAATAAAGCCTTTAAATCAACCATCTTAGCTCTGGACGATCTTCTTGGACTAAATCCGAAATTCGAATATCAGATTTAGCATTTTCAATATTAAACCCGGACAGGCAACTCGATCAGGAAGGCCGTTCCTTTCGGTTCGTTATCTCTAACCCGGATATATCCGTTGTGATCGGCGATGATGGCGTTGACGATGGCTAACCCTAACCCTGTTCCGCTCTTTTTAGTGGAGAAATAGGGTTCGAAAAGCCTTCTCTTATCTTCATCGGGAATACCACAGCCGTTGTCGCTCACCTCGAGGCGAACCATCTGGAGTTTCGGATCGTAACTCGTCTGAATCTTAATCTCGCCACCCCTCCCAACGGCTGCAAGACTGTTCTTAATAAGATTGATCATGACCCGTTTGATCTGATCCCGGTCGAGATTTAAC
>JACAEV010000094.1 GCA_013388645.1 Syntrophaceae bacterium
AGAAGTTGCACGTTTCCTTGGGGTGACGACTTCTTCGGTAAATCGGTTAGCTGTTTCCCAGGAGGCACCAAATCTAAAAAAATATCTTAAGTTGTTTTAGAACCTACGTCCCCCTTTTTCTTTTTTCTGATGGACAGATCCCACATAACCCTTTCTTTATTGTCTTCTCGACCATTTTCTACTATCTTTCAATAAATTCTAATTTCTTATAACAGGTTATTTCTGAAAAGGCTATCTTGTTTTTATAGACCTTGCTTGATAAAAAAGATTGACAAGGTAGGCTTTACTAATATAATGCTAGTCGTGAACATCTCGAGCCTCCTCATTGAGACCGCCGCACGCAGGCCGAAGCACCCAGCTATTCGTTTCCTGGATAGAACCCTCACTTACGAAGAATTAAATAAACAGGTGGATTGTTTGTCCCATGGACTCATCCGCGCAGGACTCCGCCCGAAAGATGTGTGTGTCTTGATGATGCCAAACTCAATAGACTGGGCCATTGTTTATTATGCTTTGGCTAAAGTCGGGGCAGTGGTCCTTCCAGTTAATTTCCTCTATAGAGTAGGAGAACTTGGGTACATTTTTAAGGACTCTGGCGCTAGGGCCTTCATTGGCCACAAAGACTACTTGGAACATCCCCTCCAAGTCATGGCACACCTCCCAAAGATGGAGCTACGTATCGCCCAAGGCATATCACATGTCCAGGGATTACTTCCTCTGGAGGAACTCTTTGTGGATGAAGGAACATTTCCTACTTATCCAACTCAAGATGACGACACCTGGGCCATCATCTATACCAGCGGCACAACCGGACATCCTAAGGGAGCCATGCTCACCCACTACAACCTTGCTAACAACGCTATGACAGTTGCGAATATGCGTTCAACTGATCCTTATGATCTAGTTTTCGGTGTTCTACCTCTTTTTCACATTTATGGTCAGACGAGTGCATTCAATTCTTCTATCTACTTAGGTTTGACCATCCGGCTATTCCCTCATTTTGATGCTGAAGAATTGTTTTCGGCAATTGAGGAGGAAGAGAGCTCGATCCTGATTGCGATACCTACAATTTTTAACCGATTGGTGGAGTTAGCCGATGTTCGCCCACCGAGGCGATCCGGGCTTCGGTTTTGTATTTCAGGAGGCGCCTCTCTTCCAGTGGAAGTGCTCCGCCGATTTGAGGATCGATTCCATACTATTATCTACGAAGGTTATGGGCTGACTGAATGTTCACCTGTCTGTGTAGAAAATCCTTTTGGTCGCCAAACCCGTCCTGGATCGATTGGCCTACCCATTCCTGGATTTGAAGCACGTATCGTCAATGATCAGGATGAAGATGTCCCTATTGGAACAGTTGGAGAGCTCATTATCCGTGGACCTGGTGTCATGAAAGGGTACTTCAATCAACCCGAAGCCTCTGCCGAAACGCTTCGGGGAGGGTGGCTACATACAGGTGACTTAGCCCGTATGGATGAGGACCGATACATCTACATTGTAGACAGAAAGAAAGAAATGATTATCCGGGGAGGATATAATGTTTACCCACGAGAGATTGAGGAAATCCTTTATACCCATCCAGATGTGTCGGAAGCCGCAGTGGTGGGCATCCCGCACCTTGATTTAGGAGAAGAAGTGGGCGCAATGGTCGTGCTTCGCCCAGGAGCCCATGCCACACCAGATGAGTTGAAACAGTTCGTCAAAGAACGAGTTGCCCCCTATAAATACCCGAGAAAAATAATGCTGGTGAAGGAGCTGCCTAAGAGCCATACTGGGAAGATCCTCAAGCGTGCTATCCGATTTGAGGATTAGAGGATTGCTCTTCCAGACTCCCCTTCCAAAAACATAGAACCCTTGGAAACGGTTTGGAGGTCAACCTATCCAACTTTTGTCTTACCAATCGAATTATTTAATCATGCGGCTTGGAATCCAAAGAGCCAAATCTGGGAATAGGATGACGATGACTAAGCCAATCGCTTGGAGGACTACAAATGGCGTTATGGAACGGTAGATCTCGCTCATGGTCGTTCCTTCTGGAGCAACGGCTTTCATATAGAATAAATTAAAACCAAATGGTGGCGTGAGGTAAGCCATCTCCATATTGACACAGAACAAGACGCCGAACCATAGAGGATCGAAACCAAGCGCTTGGACGATTGGGAGAAATGCGGGTGTGCAGATCATAATGATGCCAGCAGGATCGAGAATGCAGCCAAGGACAAAAAAGGTGAATTGCATGGTTGCCAGGATTATATATCGTCCACCAGGGATGCCCATCATCAGACGGGTGAGGACATCCCCAGCGCCTGATGCCTGGTAAATAGCGGTGAAACAGTATGCCCCGATCAATATCCATATAATCATTCCACTGAGCCTGGCGGTCCGGAAGACTGATTCTTTTAACAATTCCCAGGTAAGCTTGCGGTAAACGGCTGCGGAGATGACTGCTCCCAAGACCCCAAGGGCAGCTGCTTCTGAAGGGGTGCATACGCCTAAGTAAATTCCGCCAAGAACCAGAATAATGATGAACATTGGGAGGGCGACGGCTTTGAGAGATGAAATTTTCTCTTGCCAGTTCGCCCTTTCCTCAACAGGAAGAGGTGGACCGAGTTGGGGATTTCTCCAGCATCGGATTCCAATATAACTAATGAACAATCCAGAAAGAACCAAACCTGGAAGGATGCCTCCCATAAACAGTCCACCAATGGAGACACCAGTTAATGTACCATAAAGAATGAAAATGACACTGGGAGGAATGAGGATGCCAAGCGCTCCCCCGGCAGAGACCGAACCCATCACTATTTTTTTCTCATACTTGCGTCTAAGCATCTGTGGCATAGCGATAATTCCCATGGAAACCGTCGCCGCACCACTAATTCCTGACATCGCTGCGAAGATGGTACAGATGATGACTGTCCCAATGGCAAGCCCTCCCCCTAACGGACCCAACCAGTTATGCATCATCGTATATAAATCCTCAGCAACCCCGGACCTCTCCAAAAGCATTGCCATTAAGACAAATAGAGGAATGGAGATAAGGGTAAATTTACCCATAGCGGCATAACCTTGAGAAGAGGCGATCATAAAGCCGGAAGGCCCCCAGAGGATCAGGCACCCGATCATGCCTACTCCACCCAGAACAAATGCAAGAGGAAGTCCTAAGGCCAAATAGAGGAAAAGGCAACCAAATAGAATCAGAGTAACCAGAAGCGTCGTCTCAATCAATTTTTTTCCCCGTCATGAAGGTATAGGCATTTCGAATGTATCCCGCTAACCCTTGAAGAAAAAGCATGAAACCACCTACTGCCAAAGACAATTTGACAGGATAGATAGGACAACCAAATGCGGTAGATTCGCTCTCCCTTATCATGAGAGATTCCCAACCTCGTATCCATCCTGTCCAAACGAGGGCGCCGCACCAGAGAAAGAAAATCGACCAACTGAACAAACTCACTCCAGCCTTGGTCCGTGGTGAAAATCGGGCATAGAGGATATCTACGTTCACATGCCCCCCGGTCACCAGCGTATAGGCTCCTAATAGAGCAACATATATTCCGTAAAGAGCCAAAGATATTTCAAAAGCCCAGGTGGTCGGTTTGCCAAATATATACCGAGCAATGATTTCAAAAAGAATGACTCCTGTGATGATAACGATCAGGAAACTGAAAATTTTCCCAGTCCAATCACTGATGCTATCTATTACTTCGAGTATAATTTTCATTCTAAACGACTCATATGCAAAGGAAGGGGGGACTCCCCCTTCCTTTAGGCTTTAATCTATGTATCCCAGCTCTTTGAGAAACTCCTTCATTTTGCCTATCCATTCAGCGTTTGTAGGTGACAGAGTGGCTGTCTCATCCCATATTTTTATCGCGGCCAGTTGGAGGGCTTTCTGAGCTTCTTTATCTAACCAGGAGACCTGTACCCCGAATTTTTTCTTCATCGTTTCGAGTGCTCTCACCTCTTCTTGAATATATTCATTGCTTCGTCGCCAACAACGCTCTTTGAAAGCGAGATAAACTATTTTCTGAAGGTCTGCCGGCAGTTCATCCCAAGCTTTTTTGCTGATCATAACGAGATCGGTGGCAGAGTAAGCAAGGTTTGGCTGTATATAATATTTTGCAGGTTCGCACAACTTCATTGTGAGAGCCCCTGCTGCCGCTCCCCAGTGGGCTGCATCAATCACACCTGTAGAAAGGGCAGTATAAATTTCCTCACCAGGTACAAGTACGGACGAAACGCCCACCATCTTTAGCATATCGGCAATCTTCCCAGAAGATCGCACCTTTAATCCTTTTAAATCAGCCAATGTTTTAACTGGTTTTTTGGAGACCATAGCGGTTGGAAAAATCTTTTCAGTCCAGTACACAATCCCTTTCCCAAGATGCTCTTTCCTCAAAGCCTCCTCAAAACCTATATGAAAGTGGAAGTATTCAGCCTCCCATAATTCCCTGAATCCCAATGGACATTGGCCGGCAACAGCAGTTAATGGCACGTGGCTTATCCAGTAAGTACTCCCTGTACCTCCTTGGAGGGTATTATTTGCCCAAGCATCGAATAGATCCTTTGTGGGAACAAAAGTCCCTGCGGGATGAACCTCAATGACCAGTTGGCCATCCGTAAGCGCTTTGACCTCCCCTTCCATGAATTTCTTAAAGGGTGCATAGGAAGCACTTGCAGCAGGCCAGTGTGTTTGAAACCGCCACTTGAAAACTTTTGCTTCAACCGGTTCTCCCATGATTAAGAAAAAAGCCCCAAAGAAGATAATAAGTGCCACATAGGTCAACTCTCTTCGTTTTATTAACTTTTCCATCTTCCTCCTCCTTTCATCGTTTCTTCAATAATCTGTTTCACCTGAAAAATCTTTGTACTTCATTTTATTCCCCATCCCCTCCATGATATAGATTTACCACTTTCTGTGGTTAATTAAGAATAAATAAAGAAGTTTGTCAATATAAAAATATCAAAAAAAGGTTGACAACCTATAGCCCAATAGGATAATAGTTATTCGCTATCGTATTGAGTTCAAAAGAATTTTGAATTTTACCATGATTCAAAAAAAGTTTACATCTCAGTCTGATAATCCTACATGGATATAAAGCGCAACTATTACGAAGATATTGAGCTCTTTAAAAGCAATACCATTCTGGTCTGGTCTATCCTATTTCTCATCTTTTTAGGAATCTTACCCTGGCTTATTCAAAAATATCACCTGCTCGGGATGTCCATCTACATCGTCAATCTCATCACCATCCATGCCATCGTGGCCATCGGTCTGAATATCCTGGTTGGTTATACGGGTCAGATATCCATGGGGCATGCAGGGTTCTTCGCCCTGGGAGCCTTCACAACCGTTATCCTCATCTTGAGGTGGAGCTTTCCTCTCTGGGTGGCACTCCCAATTGCAGGGTTCGTCTCGTCCGCTTTCGGATTTATCTTAGGGCTTCCCGCTCTTCGCCTGAAGGGTCCTTATCTTGCTATCGCAACCCTCGGTTTTGGAATGACCATTACCACCATTATCAAGCACATGGAATTTTTTGGGGGGAGAATGGGACTTCAAGCCCCAAGACTCTACCTTTTTGGAACCCCGATGAAGGATATTCATTACTACTACGTGATCATGATCATCGCTGTCCTGATGACCATCGGAGCGGTAAAATTGATCAAGACAAGAGTGGGACGGGCATTCATCGCTATTCGGGATAGTGACATTGCGGCAGAGGCCATGGGAGTCAATCTCACTTATTACAAAACTCTTGCATTTGCTGTGAGTGCCTTCTATACAGGAATCGCAGGCGGGCTCTATGCTTTCATCCTTGGATTTATCAACCCTGAGAGTTTTCACCTCATCATGTCAATTACCTTTCTCGCTATGGTCGTCATTGGGGGTTTAGGATCCATCATGGGCTCCATCGCCGGAGCCGCTCTCATGACCTTTCTTGACATTAAACTTCAGGCCATTCAAGACATCCCGGCGATCGGACCCGCCCTGGTGACTTTTTCACAGAAGTATATGAGTATTTCAGGAATTTCTAATGTAGCTGTGATTGTTTATGGATTGATCATGATTTTGATTGTTCTCTTCGAGCCTTTAGGCATATTTGGGTTTTGGATCCGAACCAAACGTTACTGGAAGACATGGCCCTTTTAAAACCAAGTTCGGAGTAATTAGTTCGTAGTTCGGAGAATTTAATTTTGAAACTCCGAACTCTCAACTCCAAACTTATAACTCACTCAGGAGAGTGCAATGTTTGGTCAATTGATTGTGAGTGGTTTGGCAGTAGGTGCTTGTTATGCGCTACTGGCGATTGCCATGGTCATCATCTATAAAACCTCTGAGGTTCTTAACTTTGCTCAAGGGGAAATGGCCATGGTTAGCACCTTTGTGGCCTTTACCATGCTGGATGCCTACCATGTTCCCTTCCCGTGGGCGGCTGCCCTCACTTTTTTATTTGCCATCTTCTTGGGGATATTTTTTGAAATTGTCTTTTTGAGGCAAGCCAAGGACCCGACGGTTATTGGGCTTATCATCATCACCCTCGGTTTCGAAATGGTTCTGATGGGATTTGCCGGATGGAAATGGGGCCCTGATCAAAGGTCCTTCCCCTTCCCTATCTCCAATATAGAGACTTATAATATTGGCGGCTTACTTATCAGCAAGATCAATTTCTGGACTATTCTGATTACCTTGGTTTTGATGTTTATCCTCTTTCTCTTCTTCCGCTATACTAAATTAGGCATTGCCATGAGAGCCACCCAACAGAATCAATTAGCCGCCCGGGTCATGGGCATCCGCACGAAATGGATTCTTTCTTTCACCTGGGCTATAAGTTCTATTGTCGGGGCAGTGGCTGGTATGCTCATCGCGGCTCTTGGCGTACTCGATCCTCCGATGATGATGGACCCTCTTTTGAAGGGATTTGCCTCTGGAGTCTTAGGAGGAATGACCAGTTTGCCAGGAACTGCGGTGGGAGGTGCCATGTTGGGGATTATTGAAAACCTGTTCGGGGGATACGTCTCTTTAGCCTTTAAGTCCGTGGTGGCTTTCATCATCATAATATTGATGCTGTGTATCAGACCCAGCGGACTCCTGGCACGGCATTATGTGAAAAAGGTTTGAGTTTAGAGTTTAGAATTATGAATTATGAGTTATGAGTGAAGAGTTATCCCATTAGAAATCTAAGAAAGGAGGAAGAAAAATGGTTAAGAAAAACTTATCTTTGATTGGACTGCTGATGGCAACGGTTTTCATTATTGCAGTTCCAGCTTCAGCCCAAAAGGTTCAAGGTGTCACCGATACCGAGATTCTTATTGGGCAATGGGGACCACAGACCGGGCCAGCTGCTCCCTGGGGCGCGGTCGCCAGAGGAACTGACTTATTGGTCAAAATTATTAACGAGGAAGGTGGAATCCACGGAAGAAAATTTAAATATTTTCTTCGTGACGATTCTTATCAGCCTGCCAAAACAAAAGCCATCGCGAAAGAGTTTGTCGAGCAGATTGGTGTTTTTGCAGTAGTGGGAGGCGTAGGGGTTGCAACAGGCATGACAGCCAGAGATTATTTGATGGAAAACAAAATCCCATGGTGCGGTCCGGTCACGGGGGTTTATGAGTGGATCACTCCAATTCAAAAATACCTCTTCGCCATTTATCCCCTCTATGATGACGAGGCCTTTAACTTGACAGGCTATCTTGACGAAAAATTAGGTTATAAAAAGATTGCCATGTTTTACCAAAATGACGACTATGGAAAACAGGGCGTGATGGGGGTGGAACGATATCTCCTGAAGAAAAAGATTAACCTCGTGGCTAAGGTTTCTGCTGAGGTAACGGATCGGGATTTGAGCACTCATGCATTAAAGCTCAAGAATTCTGGGGCAGAAGCTGTCATCATGTGGACGATGCCAACCCATGCCGCACTCATTTTAGCTGAAACAGCTAAGATTGGCTTCAAGCCTCAATGGGCAACCAGCAGTACACTCTCTGATTCAGCCTTGATGATGCAAATCACAAAAGGGTTATGGGTTGGTATGATCAATTCCTTCTTTGGCGAACTGCCCGATTCTAATCATCCTCTAATGGTAAAATATAGAGAATGGCATAAAAAATTAGCCCCCCAAGAGAGATGGGGGGTCTTCTATTATGCAGGGATTATCTTCTCGGAACCATTTTTTGAAGGGGTGAGGAGAGCAGGAAAGAATCTGACGCCAGAGACTTGGATTAGTGCCATGGAAACGTTGAAGAATTGGCAAGGAATCGGCCCTCCCATCAGCTATTCCAAGCCTAACCATCCTATGGATCGGCAAGGTGGAAAACACGTATTTTATGGAAAGGTCAAACCTGATGGGAACATACAAAGACTGACGGACTGGATACAGATAACGAAGTAGCAAGTAATCGCAAAGCGCATAGGGCATGGCGCATAGCGCACAGAATGATTGCAAATAGGAACGGGTAGGGGCGACTTTAGTCGCCTTAAAATAGAGAGGCTAAAGCCTCCCCTACCCTTTCAATTGATCAAGCTGGTTTGGCCAGTGATAATTTCGCATTGCTAATTTTAAAATGCTAATCGATCATTTTTATTTATGGACCCTATTCTCAAAATAGAAAACTTAACCATCTCCTTTGGTGGCATCAGAGCGTTGAACAAGGTAAGCTTCGAAGTGGAGAAAGGGGCTATCTATTCTATCATCGGACCGAATGGAGCCGGAAAAACCACCATCTTCAATTGCATCAGCGGAATTTACCAACCGAGTTCCGGAAAGATCTTCTTAAAAGGAGAGGACATCACCTATTTGAGACCTGACCAGGTTGCCAAAAAGGGAATTGCCAGGACGTTTCAAAACATCGAACTTTTCTCTCACATGTCCACGATGGATAACCTCATGCTGGGCCGTCATATTCACATGAAGACAGGAATCTGGAGAGGGGCGACTTTTATTTACAAGGGTTCAAAGGCGGCCAGAGAAGAGATTGAACATCGAGGTAAGGTCGAAGAAGTCATTGACTTTCTTGAGCTCCAAGCGGCAAGAAATCAATTTGTGGTCAACCTTCCTTATGGAACCCGGAAGCTCGTGGAACTGGGGCGCGCTTTAGCGTTGGATCCTGAAGTCATCCTTCTTGATGAACCCTCGGCCGGTATGAATATGGAAGAGAAAGGAGATCTGATGTTCTCCATTCAGGATATTCGTGATGACCTTGGCATCACCGTTCTTCTTGTGGAACATGACATGAACCTGATCATGGATGTTTCTGACCGAATCCTGGCCTTAAATTTCGGAGAAAAAATCGCAGAAGGGTTACCCGAAGAGATCCAAAAGCATCCAGAAGTTCTGAAGGCCTACCTGGGTGAGGAGGAGAAGGTTGCTTAGAAATTATGACAATGACCGTTAAACAACGAACGATGAACAGTTCATTGTTCATTGTCCGTGGTTCATCGTCCGTTTTCCGCCCAAATGGGCTTCGTAACCTTAACCCATAAACATGCTTTTATTAGACATTCGGAGCTAACGCAGTGCTTAAAGTAAAAAACATTGAAACCCTTTATGGTTTGATCATGGCGATCAGAGGAGTTTCTCTTGAAGTTCAGGAGGGGCAGATCGCCGCCATTTTGGGAGCCAATGGTGCAGGGAAAACCACGATCCTGAAGACCATCATGGGACTCCTCGAGGATCAGCCGGATAAAGGAACGATTGAGTTTCTTGGGAAGAGAATCGACGGCAAGGACGCCGAGGAGATCGTACACCTTGGAATTTCTTATGTGCCCGAAGGAAGGGAGGTCTTTCCAGAACTTAGTGTCGATGAAAACCTGAAGATGGGCGCTTATACCCGGAGGGATAAGAAAGGGGTGAAGGAAGATTACGATCGGGTGATCAGCCATTTTCCTGTTCTCTTCCAGAGAAAGAATCAGTGGGCGGGTACCTTAAGCGGAGGGGAGCAACAGATGCTCGCCATCGGCAGGGCATTGATGACCAGGCCCAAACTGCTGATGATGGATGAACCCTCGCTGGGGCTATCTCCTATTCTTGTTCAGGAAATTTTTAGAATCATTAAGACAATCAATTCGGAGGGCACGACCATCCTCCTGGTGGAACAAAATGCGAAGATGGCCCTGAAGATATCGAGTTACGCATTTGTGCTCGAGAATGGAAGGATAGTCGCCGCAAATACCCCCAATGTTCTCCTGGAAGACGAAGATGTGAAAGAGTTCTACCTGGGTATTCGCTCAGAGGAATCGATGAAAGGATACCAGAGGTGGAAGAAGAAGAAACGCTGGAGATAGGTTGTTTTTAAGTAGGTATTAATGTCTTAAAAAAAATTTCAATTTCCTTTTCAAGGCCTGAAAGAACCTGGGGTATTTTCAAAAGAAGTCGCCTCATCCTCTGCCAATCGAGTTCAAAACCGTATCTTTTACGAAAAAGATGGCGAAAGCCAAGATATTCTCTCAATATTTTCTCGGTGTTTGGAGATATGACAGGTGGTCTCAGACCCTTGATATCCAAAGTCATCTGATGAAGAAGTTCGCTATGCCACTCCTCGCCTAAAGGAATTCTTCGATCTACTTCCTTACCAATATTTTCAAAGATCTTCTCTATCCCTGTATAAAAATCATGGAGAATCGATCCCCCTGCCCTTAGGATATAATTTGAAGGTTTCTTTTTGAGAAGATTATTCTTTTCTTTATCGAGGAGTCTCAATTTTTCAAATTCATCCTTGATGAAGAGTTGTAAGACTTTAAAGTTATTCAAGTCTCAATCCTTCCTCGAGCGCCTTTCTCTTAATCGAAGGCCAGGCCTTTTCAAAAGGGACAAGATCAATATGGAATGGATGGGAGGTGCTGGAAATATCACCCAGGACTTCAAAATATTTTTCATCCTTTAAGCCTTTTACAAGCAAATCGATGTCAGTACCTCTCCACAGGAAATCCGGTCTCCATACAAGGGATCCAAAAAGGATTACCTCTTTAACCTTATATTTCTCCTTTAGAATCTTAGCCACTTCCCTTGCCTTATCGATGGCCAAGACCCTTTTTCTCTTCTCTTCTTCCTCCCTTTCTTCCCAGAGGCTTCGATACTCTGCAGTTTCCATAAACTCATATTATCATAAAAAGGGAGTTATTTAAAGGACAATGATTCCACCAATGTAATGCTCAGTTACTGGAGCAGAAGAGAGTCGGGAGGTTCTTCCGGAAAAACCTTGAAGCGAAACCTTGAACGGTTGAATGACAAACGTTGGCCTCCTCAAATCACAATCCAAACAGCAGAAGCGCTGATCTGAATGACCTTAAAGATCGCTATTCAAGGTTTTGGAGGGAGAACTTTCCGACTCTCTTAGGTCAATGGTTATCCCATAACTGACGGATTACCCCCCAATTGTCCAAACAGTCTGTTTAGATATGAGCGTTGGGATTTAACCTTCCGGATACTAAAAAAACAATTTTGTTATTTATAGGTAGGTGGAGTTGCGAATCAAAAATTAGTTCAATAATGCGTGAGAATTCAAATCTCAACTTTCATCCCCTGAAGTTTTGAATGCAGAAACTCTTCGCCTGACGCCTCAGAATGGCATAACGAC
>JACAEV010000042.1 GCA_013388645.1 Syntrophaceae bacterium
AAAGTTTTCCTGGTCTGCCGGAGACAGGGAAGTCCTCTCGTCCTTTTGCCCCCACAGTCAGGAAATGCAATTTTTTTCGAGCCTGCTGAGGCATTATCAAAAAAATCATACGCCTCTAAAGCAGGGGTACCCCCTCAGCAAGTTTCCATTGGAGAGTGAAAAAATGGGTGATGGTTGGGATATTAAAAGATCTCGATTTCTTCTAAGATTCGTTGTTTGGTTTTAAGAGGGATGTTATCTTTCTTTGACTGCTCCACAATCTCTTTTCCTGCCAAGGCCGCGCCAAGGGCACCAGTGATTAAAGGCTCCTCAGGAATCCCAATTTCATGGCCTAATTGATCAGAAAGCGCTTTGAGCAGCCCTCTGTTTTTAGCCCCTCCCCCTGTCACGATCACCGCATCTTCCACCCTTAGTCGATTGACCATTCGGACAATCCTGTCTGCAAGAGACTGATGGACGCCTGCGAGCAAATCGGAAACGGGTATTCCCTGTGCTAAACTGGCAGCTACCTCTTGCTGTGCCCATATTGTACAGATGTTGCTTATCTTCGCAGGAGTGTTGCTCCGTAGAGAGAGGTCGCCAACTTTTTCTAATGGTACGCCAAGGGTATCCGCAATGACTTCTATAAATCGACCACTACCGGCCGCACATTTATCATTCATGACAAAATCAACGATTTTACCCGTCGCATCGATTTTGATTCCTTTCACATCCTGACCGCCAACATCAATGATGATCTTTGCTTTTGGAAAGAGATGGATAATCCCTTTGGCATGACAGGTGATCTCTGTGATTTGTTTATCGGCAAAGGGAACGTTAATTCTCCCATAGCCTGTAGAAACAATGTAGGCAATTTGGGGAAAGGAGACAGCCGCTTTCTTCAGCGCCTCTTCCATCACCCGATTGGCCAATCGGCGCTGTTCTGGACCAGTCGGTCCAATGATCGAAGCAACGATCCCTTGATTCAGGATCACCACCTTCGTCATCGTGGAACCGACATCAATGCCTGCAAAATAGGAGGTCAATCGTATCTCTCAAAGGTTGAGGAGTTAAGAGAGGGACAGTCCCCCTAACGAATTTAAGGGGACTGTCCCTATGAACTAACACCTGCAAAATAGTTTACCAATGTGCATTACCTGGAACGCATATATGCGTTCCCTACCATCGCCTCTTGGTCCGATCAGGCCGCTCTGTTTAATCGAATGGATTCCAGGGTTTCGATGAAGGCGTCAATCTTGTTTTTGGTATCCACCTCTGAATAGGAGGTGATATCGATGATATCACTTTCCAGAATCAGGGAAGGAAGTTCCCGATAGATTTTTTCTTTCTTTCCCCCTTTGCCGGTCACAAACACAGGAATGGGTTTATATATTTTTGCAAGTTGATGCAATTGCCAAATCAGTCCCACATGCCAGGTTCGACACGAAAAGGCTTCATGCATCACCACTCCATCGATCTTGTATTCTTCGATCCTGTTGATTAAACGTTCCACATCAGGTTCTGAACCCGGACGTTTTTTTGCTTTATCATACCAGAAGGTCCAATATCCCAGCCATCTCCATGCCAGGTGCTCGATAGGATCCTTGGTTTCGGGAATATCCATCTGATTGAGAGGAGCAACCATTCGGTAGGTAGTTTCTACAGGGAAAGAGGCTCCCTTACTATTGAAGTAATTGAAATCGGTCAAGGCGAACCAAGCAGGCAATCCACCCCCCCACATGAGTCGGTATTTTTCATTTTCGACCTCTCCTTCCCCCTTGGCGATCTTCTCCTCTAATTCTTTCTTCAAATTGACAAAAAAATCGTATGCCTGCTGGGTGGCCATCATAAAGTTGATGGGAACCATGGTGTTCATTGCATCCCCTGTTCCCATGGGGCAAGGAACCGCTTTTCTTAGGTCATAAGTCTCTTCGATCAGGTTCCAGGTTCGATCACTTAAATCAACCAACTCTCTCAATCGGTCATAATCCATTTTCTTTTTGGTCTGTTCTTCAAGAAAGGTCACCAGTCCACGCAATTGCTTGACAATATATTGATGGTAGTAATCCCACACGTCTCGGTGATCTCGATCTCTCTGGAAAAGGGGATAGGGGAGGTCTATATTATAGATCGGCACATCTGGCATAAATTGCTGAGAGGCTTGATACCATTTGGATCTCGGGTCGCAGAGGATCTGTCCACTGGAGATCATAAAATCAGGCCTTACCTGTCCGCCCCATGGAGCGTCCGGAGGCATCTGACCCAACTCCTCCCTCCATTGATCAAAACCAATCCCGCAAAGGGCATAGGTACACAAAGAACGGGAAAGCCCCAAGGATTCTGCCCTTTGAAGAAATCTTTCCGCATCTCTTTTCGCCCCGCAGATGCCTGCAAAATTTTCTGTCCATACAGGGACCACATCCATGGCGCGGAAAATCTCTTCATGATGGCAAACGATAAACGTATAGGCTATCTTTTGCTTTCCCTCTGCCCGTGCCCTGAGGGTCCCCGTTATAAATTCTTTGACCATTGGGCCAATGGAAGCAGCCGCCTGGGTCGCCGTCATCCTCTTTTTCGGCTTCACCTCTTTTTTTTCATCAGCCATGATTTAGAACCTCCCTTATTTAAAAAAAGGTTTTCGGCAAGGGTTAGGGTAAAGACGCCCGTTTAGTAGATGGGTAAGGTCATCGGCCTTAACCCTTTAACTTTACCCAAACCGGCTTCCTAACCATAACCTTAGCCCAAAATTAAAGACCATCTTGATAATTCGCAGGTCGCCTAACAGCCATGAGCAACAACTTAAAATCAAAATTATCCAATCATCTCCAAAAAGGCCTGAATCCGGGTTCTGAGTTGACCCATGGTCCCCGCTGAATAGACATCCTCCAAATGAAGAAGAGGGACATTGATCGATTGATAGTAAGCTTTTCGTGCGGGCACCTCAAAGCCAAAAGGATCACAATATTTATAGACATAAAGAATGGCACCATTCACCTTAAACTCTTTGGCATAGGTTCCGATATCACCGAATCGGGAAGCAATATCTCCTTCAAAAGTGCCTGTTTTGTTTTCCCTGTAAGTCTTGGGGCAATTGACTTTATCGAGATACCGACGACCCAATGCCTCAATGGGATTCCCTCCTTCATCCGTTCTTGGAAAATAATCCCTGGCTCCATTGCAAATCGTATCCGCCACCACATGACCTCCAAGCTCTTCCACGAGATTAATCAGTTCAATGTTATCGATACAGGCGCCATCAATCAGTATTCGTGGACCTTTCTTGAGATGAGATTGACCTCTTCGATCCACCTCTGCCAAAACTTGATCCAGCAAAGCATTAAATTCATCGACAGGTAAACTGGATCCCACTGTCAGCGCCATGGTTAACTCTTTTCCAGAGAGGAGGGGAGGATCGATCTTTCTAAGATTATAAAGGGCTCTGACCCTGTCTCTGGTTTCATTATAAATGCGAATCGCCTGGACCAGATCATGATCGGTAATGGTTCTTCCGACAAATTTCTCCAGACTTCTTCTGAAGGTGTTTAATTCTGCGTTGAAGAATTCAAAGGAAGACTCGACACAGACAGTGGGGATATTGAGAAAATGAAAGTAGGAATAAGGAAGGGAATAACTCCAGGCGCTATAGCTTCGCACCATGCTATCACAGCCATGGGGAATCACCAGGCCGGAGAGAAAATCATATTTCCCTTTTACTGAGAGGTCGAAGACACTGCGGTAGTAAGGGCACACGATGGTTTCAAGGAGCGCATCCCCTTTTGTGATAGGTTCATGGATATCTCCTCTCACCCGAAAGGGGAGACACCCTGCAGCGGTGATGATTTCGAGAGGGACAAAGGAACAAACATGGCCGATTAATTTTTTCCCCTCTTTGGCCAGCTCCTTTGCTCTGAACCCGTAATCTTTATAATCATTCTCTATTTTGTTAAAAATGTTGCTCTGTGTTTCACTCATCGACTTTCTCCTTTTTCCAATGTCTCTGATGAATCAACAAAATTCAAATCCCCCCACCCCCCCTTTTCTAAAGGGGAACAAGGGGAGATTATCAACGTATCTTGAAAAGAACTATAACTAAATTGGCCTTAAGTCTCAATCTTATCTTTTAACCCCTCCATAGCGATGAGCGCTGCACCTAAGGCAGCCGTCATATGTGGATTGGGGGGGACTAAAATATCCTGATTTCTAACTTCCTTTAAGGCTTGAACAAGCCCGACATCTCTTGCGCCACCACCCACCATCGCCACATCCTGCTCCACACCTATTCTTTCAACCAAACTATTGATCTGGGCTGCAAGCGCTCTATGTAAACCCGCAAGGAGATCTTCTTTGGTGACCTCCTGGGAGAGTCGAGAGATAGCCTCTGACTCTGCAAAAACAGCGCATCCGGTGCTAAAATCAATCCTCTTTTTTGATTTTAAGGACAATTCACCGATCTCTTCCACCTTGACGTGAAGCACTTTCGCAATGACCTGCAGAATTCTGCCACTCCCTCCCGCACACTTCCCACTCAATAAAAAATTGTGCATACTCCCATGACCATCGATGTGGAGAACCTTTGTATAAAGATCCCCGACATCAATGACCGTTCTTACGGATGGGAGAAGAGAAGAAACGCCTTTTCCATGGCAGACCATATCCGGTTTGACTTCGTCGGCAAAGGCCACCAATGTCGATCCGTATCCTGTAGCCACTGTTCTGGAAATTTCCTTCTCTGATTTTTGGGTCTGGGAAAGTAATTCCTTTTTTATCCTCTCCGCCGTGAGCTTGAAATCCCCTCCAGAAGGGCACTCGTAAGAAGCCTGCATTCCCTGGTCATTTAGGAGAATCCCTTTTGAGGCAGCTGACCCAATATCAATGCCTAATACGAACGCCATTTTTTCACTTTCCTTATTTTTCAACCATAACTTAAAAAATTAAAAAAGACGAACGGACTTTATTCCTCCCCATTCGCCTTATTGAATTTATTCCCCGCTGCGCCTTTTCAAATCCCCTCACCCCCCTTTTGTTAAAGGGGAGAAACAAGAGAAGATTATTTAATTTTAAACGATTCCTCCATCCCGATATATTTCTTTCTCAGTTTCGGTTTTTCTATCTTCCCGGTGGGATTACGGGGAACCTCACCGAAAAAAACTTTCCTGGGCCTTTTATATTTAGGTAATTTTTCACAAAATTTGAGGACCTCCTCTTCGGTGAGTGTCTTGCCGGGGACAGGATCTATGACCACTGTCACCACTTCTCCTAAACGTTCGTCGGGGAGGCCAATTGCTGCGACATCCTTGACGCTGGTGTGGGCATGGAGAAAGTCCTCCACCTCCACTGGAAAGACATTTTCTCCACCACAGATGATGAGGTCTTTTTTCCTGTCGACTAAGAAAATAAAACCATCCTCATCCTGTTTCGCCATGTCTCCAGTGAATAACCATCCATTCCGAATCGCTTTGGCGGTAGCCTCTGGGTTCTTATAATACTCCTTCATCACGCCGTCGCCACGAACCACCAGTTCTCCCACTTCTCCTTGTGGAACAGGATTTCCCTCTTCGTCCATGATATTGGTTTCCCAGTTAAATCCAGCAAGGCCAATCGCTCCCACCTTATGCTCATTTTCTATCCCGAGATGGACACAACCCGGGCCCGTCGATTCACTGAGGCCATAGTCCGTATCATAGGCCATTTTCGGAAAATACTCTTTCCAATGTTTAACCAGGGAAGGAGGAACGGGCTGGGCACCGATGTGCATGAGTCTGAATTGACTGAGGTGATATTCCTTTAATTTCATCTCTCCGCTATCGAGCTTTAAGAGGATATCTTGAGCCCAGGGAACAAGAAGCCAAACGATCGTCCCACGCTCTTCGCTGACCGCCTCGAGAATCCATTCCGGTGAGAACCCTTTCAAAATGACCGCTGGGCCACCTACGATAAAACTTCCAAACCAATGCATTTTCGCCCCGGTATGATAGAGAGGAGGAATTAAAATAAAATTGTCCCTCCTTGTCTGATAATGATGAGCATTTTCTGTGATGCAGGCACATACCATATTCTTATGGGTCAATAGAATGGGTTTTGGTTGCCCTGTGGTGCCGGAGGTGAAATAGAGACCACAGGGATCGTCGTAGGTGATGAAAATGTTAGGGGGTGTGGGAGTTGATTTCTCCATTAATCGATCATACGGCTCTGCGTAACTGGGAGTTTCTTTTCCAACAAAAATATAATGTTTTACGGTGGGAAGGTCCTCTTTAATCTTGCCAATTCGATCTATGAACTCTTCACCAAAGACCACACATCGTGGTTCGGTCACACCACAACAGTACTTAATATCGTCCTCCATAAAACGGAAGTTGAGGGGAACCGCCCATGCTCCGGTACGGACAATACCAAAATAGGCGATGAGCCAATCGATGGAATTCATCATCAGATGGATAACTTTATCACCCTTTTTGATCCCCTTCTTGAGAAGGATGTTCGCAAAACAGTTGGCTCCCTCATCGAACTGCTTCCAGGTGATCTCTCTTCTCTTATTTTCACTTGGTATTCTTTCAATCAGAGCCACTCCATTTGGATACATCCGTGCGTTTCTGGCCAAGATTTCACCAATATGAATATCTAAACTGCCCATAAGAAAGCCCCTCCTTGAATCCAAAATGCAAAGAGCATAGCGTTCCATTGTTTTTCGCTATGCCCTCTGCTCTATGCGCTATGCAATTTAGAGCCAACGTTTTCGTCTCTTGTAGGCCTTGACGTCTTTATATGACTTGAGCGCACCTGAAGCTGCTGTACCTAAATAAAATTCCTTCACGTCCGGATTTTCTCTTAGATTGCCAGCAGCCTCCTCCATCACGATCTTACCGTTCTCCATGACATACCCGTAGTGGGCAATGAGGAGCGCCATATTGGCATTCTGTTCGACCAGCATGATGGTGGTTTTCTGTTCTTCATTAATTCGTTTTACGATTTGAAAAATTTCTCTCACTAAAAAAGGGGCTAAACCTAATGAGGGTTCATCCAATAGCAAGAGCTTAGGATGCGCCATCAAGGCTCGTCCCATGACGAGCATCTGCAATTCGCCCCCGCTACAATACCCTGCTAATCGATTTTTTCGAGCGACCAGGGGTTGAAAGTAATGGTAGACCATTTCAAGATCCTTTTTATACGGTTTTCCCCACCGGGTTGCTGTCCCGACTCTGAGATTCTCTTCCACGGTCAGATATTTAAAGGGTTGTCGACCCTCCAGGACCTGGATAATGCCAAGACGGGTGATGGTTTCCGGAGATGAATTATGGATTCCTTTCCCCTCATATTCAATGGAACCTTCCGTCACTTTACCGTTCTCCGGTTTGAGCAATCCTGAGATGGCCTTTAAGGTGGTGGTCTTCCCTGCGCCGTTACTGCCCAGTAGCGAAACGATTTGTCCTTTTCGAATCACCAGGGAAACCCCTTTTAACACCTGGATCACGTCCGAGTAAACGACACTGATATTATTGACTTGAAGTAAAAGATTGTCTTCCATAACTCCCTCAAAATCCCCCCTCTCCCCCCCTTTACTAAAGGGGGGTTGGAGAGGATTAATATGAAAATGGCCAGAGTCTAAAGCCGGATCGGATGATGCGCCAAACCTCTGCTAACCCTTTGGGTTCAAAAATAATAAAAAATACAATGGCCAATCCAAAAACAAACTCCCGAAGAGGTGCGATGGTCAGGGCAATTTTGGCAAGACCTTCTATATTCATAAAGAACTGTGTGGATTGACTCAGTATTTCATTTAAAACGGTGATAAAAATAGCACCAAACACCGCGCCTGGAATGCTTCCCAGACCTCCGATGATGATCATGGCAATATATTCGACGGATAGCATTAAGGTATAGGGTTCAGGGGTTATGCTCCCAATATAATAAGCCGCCAATCCTCCGGCAAACCCGGCATAGAATGAACTGATGGCAAAAGAGAGTAGCTTATATTTAAAAATGGGAATGCCCATGCCCTCCGCCGCCCGGTCATTATCACGAATAGCGATAAAGGCACGGCCGAATCGGGTCCTGATCAGGTTAACAGCAACCCATGTCAGGATGACAAAACAGACAAAGATGACATAATAGAAAGTGCGATCCCCCTTAATATCAAATCCAAGGAGAGAGGCGCGAGGCAACATAATTCCCTCTGGTCCCTTGGTGAGGCTTTCCCATGAAACGAAGAGGTATTGAAGAATAAATTGCCCTGCAAGCGTGGCAATGGTGAGGTAAAGGTGTTTGAGTCGCACAGAGGGAAGCCCAAAGACGACGCCTACCAAAGCAGTGATCACGCCTGCTGAAATCACGGAGAGCCAGAATGGAAAACCGACGCGAGTTGCAAGAATGGCGGCTGCATAGGCTCCCACACCAAAAAAAGCCCCATGGCCAAGGGAGATCTGACCCGTATATCCGATGAGGATATTAAGGCCAATGGCAGCAATGGCAGCTATCCCAATGTGATTGATTACATATAAATGGTAATGCGAACTGATAAAGGGAACGACCGCAAAGAGCAGAACAATTCCCACCCACATCCAGAGCCTCCCAAAATCGGTTGAAAAGATGGTCAGCTCTTCTTCGTACTGTTCATTAAATTTTCCACAAGGATGTAATTTCAGCTTTCGCATTCTACCTCCAATCCCCTAACCATCGTTCTTTCACTTAGACACGTTCAATCTCTACCAGACCAAAGAGCCCATAGGGCTTCACCAATAAAATAAAGACGAGAACAATATAAGGGATAACTTCTTTAAGCGAGGTGGATACATATCCACCCGTGAAGGTTTCAAGAATTCCAATAATCAACCCTCCGATAATAGCTCCTCCAATGCTTTCCAGTCCACCAAGGATGACGACCGGGAAGACCTTGAGCCCCAAGACACTGATATCATGGACATTAATCCCATTCATAATCCCCAGAATGATCCCACTGATGGCACAGACCAGGGCCGCAATGGCCCAGGACATCGCAAATACTCTTCTTACATGAACACCCAAGGAAAGAGCGGCAGGCTGATTATCGGCCACGGACCTCATATAAATTCCCTGAGAGGAATATTTAAAAAAGAATCCGAAGATCGATAAAAAGATAATACCAATGATAAAGGACGCCACATAAACAGGAGGGATATTAATGGCTCCCCATTTAATCGTAAGGCCTGCTGGAAGGAAGTCCGGATAATTAAATAAATTGCCTCCAAAGATGACCAGCAATAAACCTTTGAACATGGCTGCTAATCCAACCGTCAGCATAATCACTTCGATGAGCGCCTCACCGATCAAAGGACGGAGAAACAGGCGCTCGATGACGAATCCCATCGCAAATGTCCCCACCAACGTTAGTAAAAAAGAGAGATAGATGGGCAATTTCAACCAAACAGAAAAGGCTAAAAAAATGAAGGCCCCTATTGCCAGCAATTCCCCGTGGGCAAAATTGAGAACGCTCGAGGATTTAAAAATCATGACAAAGCCCAGGGCTGCCAGGGCATAAAGAAAGCCCACGGATAATCCCTGAATCAAAAGTTGAAGAAAAAATTCCATAAAAGAAAACCTCCTCGGTCAGGTAACCGCTTCTGTCATTCCGGACTTGATCCGGAATCCAGTCTTTTCAATCTGGATTCCTGCTTGCGCAGGAATGACAATCTTAGACCATTGTAAAGATGCGTCAGACCCCTTTACTAATTTACTCAACAGTTAATATTTTGACTTTTGTCGTAATGGTTCCCACATGGCCATCACGATATCGGACCTTGCCGGTCACCTCTAATTCTTTTTCGCCGCTGTACATGGCTTCAATCAATTTGATGTATTGTTCGTAAACAAACTTTCTTCGTACCTTTCCAGTCCGAGTCAGCTCTTCATCATCGGCATCGAGAAGTTTGTAAAGAAGAATTATTTTCTTAAGCCTCATGGGCTTTGGCAATTGCGTATTCACCAGTCGAACTTCACCAAGAATGAGCTCCTCCACCGGAGGCTGTTGGGAAAGATCCGTATAGGTCGTATAGGGAATCATTCGATCTTCTGCCCAACTGCCCACGTTGCCAAAATCAATGTTGATAAAGCCTGTGATGTAGTCCCGGGCTTCCCCCCAGACTACGGCTTCTTTGATATAAGGGCTGAATTTAAGTCTCGTTTCAATAAAGTCGGAGGAAATGGCTTCGCCTCCTTTGGTGCGCATGATCTCCTCCTTACGACCGATAATGAGGAGGTGACCATCGTCATCGATATAGCCTGCATCACCCGTATAAAGCCATCCATCACGAAGCGCTTTATTCGTCGCCTCCGGGTCTTGATAATAGCCCACAAAGCAAGAAGGGGTTCTGACCAATACCTCCTGGTCCTCTGCAATTTTAATCTCTGTTCTTGGCAAGGGTTTTCCAACGGACTCAGGCTTGACTTCTTTATCCGGTTGAACCTGAAACACCCCTCCCCCTTCGGTGAGGCCATAGGCATGCTTTAGATTTAAACCTTTTGCACGAAAGAATCTTATGACATCCGGGCTAATGGGATGTCCTCCTGTAATTGCAGCGCGAATCTGCGAGCAACCCACTCGATCCAGAAGAGGACGATAGACAATTCTTGCAAATATTTTATGGAGGATTTGCAAAGTACTCGGGACAGGTTCCTTTTTAGACTCATGGTCGACCAAGGTGCCTCCAATCTTCTCACCCAAGGTAAAAAGTTTACGCTTCACCCACCCTGCATCCGCAATCTTCACTCTAATTTTTGAGGCGAGGTCTTCCCAGAACCTCGAAGAGGTGATGATGACGACCGGTCCAATTTCTCGAAAATCTTCCGTGATGGTTTCCAACGTTTCTGGAAAATTCATGGTCATCCCTGTAAGGGGCGACACCCCCACTCCCCACATCTGATCCACAATCCATGCGGTGGGGGTGATGGAAATCCAATTATCCCCTGGCCCGATCGGAGCGGTTTCGATCCATTTTCTCGCAATTTCCGTAAAACTTCGATGGGAAATCATCGCCAATTTTGGGATGCCTGTGGTTCCGGAGGTCATAATCATTAAAGCGACTTCATCCGGTTTTCCTTTCCACAATTCTTCTTCAAAAAGATTGGGCTGCTCCTGGTCTAACTTCGCGCCAAGGTCCAAAAGCTCTTTGAAGCTCATCAACCAGGGATTGCTTATATAAGTTCTCATGCCTGTTTGATCAACATAGATGACTTTCCGAACATGAGGGAGTTGCTCTTTCATCTCTAATAATTTATCAACCTGCTCCTGATCTTGAGCAATGACATAGACGGCTTGAATGCGATTGAGCATCGTGGTCAGCTCTTTGGCAATGGAGGAAGTAAAAAGATTGACTGTAATGGCACCCAATGCCTGAGCTCCTATTTCACTGAATAGCCACTCTGGGTGGTTGTCGGTAATAATGCCAATATTCTCACCTCGTTTGAGACCAAGCGCTTTAAATCCCAGTGCCACGTGTTTCGTATAACGAAAATAATCTAACCAATTATAGGAAAGCCAGATACCATACATCTTTTCGCGAATGGCTATTTTATTTGAACCCAAATCTTTGGCCTGCTTAAATAAGATCTGAGGAATGGTATAATTCATTAAAGAGGATAGGGTCTCCTGATCAAAGCGTTCTGTTTTATTCCCCATATAAGCTTAACTCCAGTTAACCCCCCCATCCCCCCTTTACGAAAGGGGGGGAGAAGGGGGGTTAGAATTTTGTTGTCTCACCAAGGTAAGCCTTGATGACTTCAGGATGATTTTGAATCACCTCAGGTGGTCCTTCAGCGATCTTCTCTCCGAAATTCAAAACCATGATTCGCTGTGAAACACTCATGACCACAGACATATCATGTTCCACCAGGATGATGGTCTGCCCCCATGCCGTATTTAGCTCTAATAAAAACCGAACCATATCTTCCTTTTCCTCGAGCGTCATTCCGGCAAAGGGTTCATCTAAGACCAACAGTTTCGGCTCCAAAGCTAAGGCTCGGCCCAGTTCCACTCTCTTCCGCAATCCATATGGCAGAGAGCCTACCGCTTTTTTCCGAATGGACTGCATCTCCAGAAAGTCGATCAACTCTTCCAAGACCTGGCGGTGTCGAACTTCTTCTTTCCGAACGGATGAAGAAAAGATAGAGGCTTTTCCAATTCCATAATTACAATAAAGGTGACGGGCTAACAGCATATTCGCTAAAACCGTGATGCCAGGAAAGAGTTCAATATTTTGATACGTCCTTCCAATCCCTTTTCGGGTGACCTCATGGGGATGAAGCCCCGTGATCTCTTCACCATTGAAGAGGATCTGCCCTTTTTGTGGATGGTAATAGCCTGTAATACAGTTCATGAGGCTTGTCTTGCCAGCACCGTTTGGCCCGATGACGCTGACCAACTCACCTGTATGGACGGTGAGATCCACATCATGGAGTGCCATCACCCCCCCGAAATTCAAAAACACTTTTTTCACCTCCAGCTCAGCCTGCCGCTTTTCAGGCTGAGTGGAGGCATAGATGCTCGGTGTCCCTCGAAATGCTTTCATCGAATTTCCCTTCAATGTTTAAGGGAACCTCTAATAATTACTAATTCGTCACTCCCTCCCCGTATCAGGTACGGGGTAAACTCCAGCGGGAGTCCAGTCATTTCAAAAGTTTATGGATTCCTGCTTCCGCAGGAATGACATTTTTAGAGGTTGCCTTAAACGTTACATTTTAGGAGCCATCAACACCTGAACTTTTTCTTTCCCAGGAACATAGAAATTGGTCATTGGGGCATAGGTCGCATCTTCGTTAATCTTAACGATTCTTCCTTTAAAAGAACCTTCATGGTCATCCTTAGTGTAGGTCACATAAGGAACAAGACCACCGAAATCCTCATTTTTAAATGTTTCCATAGCCTTATTGATATTCTCCGCATTGATGGTTTTAAATAAACCTGCGGCCCGGTGAGCGGCTCTTTCCTGGATCATAGCGACAACAACGCCTTCCCAATATGAAGTCTCAAACTTATCCACAGTCTTATACTTTGCCCACAACTTCTGAAGAATTTCAATTCCAGGTGTCTTATCCTGAGGGAGAACACCGCAGAATTGCATGAAGACGCGATCCCGGATCAACCCTTTCCCGAGTTTGAAGAAATCAGGGTCGGTGGAGGTCCAGGTTCCAAAGAAAGGAACTTTGTAATCGACTTTGTCGGCTGCTTTGAGGGCCGTAATAACCGCAGCAGGAAGGATTTGCATGAAGACATATTCTGCACCCTTAGACTTCAAGCGGAGCATTTCAGTGGTCAGATCAACCGTTGCGGGTGGAAATTCTTCAATAGTGACGATATTGATATTATTTTTTGCAGCATACTCCTTGCTCGGATCATGAATGGATCTGCCGTAAACGTTGTTATACGTGAGAAGGCCCACCTTAGGAGCATCTTTTCCCTTGTGGATGCTCTTAATATATTCCAGGACGGCATAGGAATCCAAGACATAACTCCCGAAGGGAAGATACATATAATCCAGTGGAGGCTTGAGAATGCCTTGATAAGTAGAGTAATTAATGGTGGGTATTTTATACTCTTGGATGATCGGTTTGATCTGGATTCCTGTACCAGCGTCCCAGGTGGCAATCATATCTTTCTTTTCCTCGCAGAACTTCTTTACGAATTTAACCCCCTCAGGGACTTTGTAGGCGTGATCGACGATTTCTAAATCGACCTTCCTTCCTGCGATTCCTCCTTTGACATCATTCACATAGTTCATGTAGTCCCGATGGCCTTTAGCATGATACTGGCCCCAAGTCGAGGCTGGACCCGTTAGATTGATGACCGCCCCTACCTTTATGGGTTGAGCCCATCCACTCACTGCTGAAACCATATACATTAAACCTATCATCAGTATAAAAATGAATAACTTTTTCATAACATCCCCCTCCCGATTTTATTGGTTTTAAGTTTGAACTCCTAATACTTTTTCTTTAAATTTTTTAGAATCCTGTCTTATTTTCTTTTTCATCACCTCCCTCTTGGTTAATTTTTAATGAATGACCTTATAGCTTGATGAGCTGGAGCAGTATCTGGATTAAGAGAGTCAACAACAAAATCCAATTCTTAGTGGTTGTATTTTGTATGCGTTTTATTTTAATAAAATTTAATAGGACCAATACCGATAACCGGTTTAATTTTCAATCCTAAAAATATTCAGATAAGGCCCCAAGACTGAATTTATTTTACACATCTCAAAATTAATTGCAAGTAAAATATTTCACACAAAATAAAGCTAAATCGAATCGCACTCATAGATGAGAAATTTGGTCCGGCCCTTCCCCCCGTTTTCCTTTTCTTCCATAAAGTCTTTCAAGAAAATCTTTTGCCAAATCCCTTCCACCCCATCCAAAAGCGATCGATAAGGCAAGGACAATTCCACCAAAGGTAATAGCGAAAGTAGCAACAATCACCTTCTCAGCAATGCCCAGGTGATAAAGGGCCATGGTCAAGGAGAGGATAATGACGAACCACCGGACAGCACGGCCGAGAGTTTTAGCGGATCCCACTTGGGCGTTCACGGCTGCAATCAAAGCGGCTTGCCCTAAAAAAACGCCCACAAAATACCCGATGACTAAAATACTAAGCGCTGCAAAAAGGTGTGGAAGAAAATTAAAAAACTGGGCAATGAGGTTCTGCATCGCTGCGACTTCCAGGGCATTAATTCCCAAGATGAGTGTGATGAGAACGATCATCCAATAGAAGAAACGACCCAAGAGAATGGCAGGAGCATCATGGAGCCCTCCTTGGAAAAGGATGCGCGTCAACCCCCACTGGTCACTGACTTGATCAAACTGGATGGCTTTTAAAAAACGAACAATGACCATTTTAATAATCCAGGCGATCAAGAAACCAATGATCAGGATAGTGGCCATCGCCAATAGATTGGGCAAAAAGGTAAGGACTTTTCCTAAAAACCGATTAACCGAATCAACCACTGCCGCCTTCCAGATTTCACTCATAGGGTTCACCTCCTTGACCCTTACTTCCACCGTTCGATGAGGTAAGGCTTCATCTCTTCGAAGGTTTTACAAAGGAATTCAATTTTTTTCTCCACCTCGTCGGCTGAACTATCCCTATTTTCCCTAATAAAGGATGCGACTCTTCCTAAATAAAGGGGAATCATCGATTTTAATAAATGCTCACGGTGAATAGACCCCTGATGATGGGCGATGGCGAAATCATAAACGACACGAACCCACAGGTCTTGAGGGAACGAGAATGCCTCATTCGACAGTCGTCCGATCGATTCGAGCCAACCAACTGTCTCGGGAAGCAACCCCTTTCTCCATATCTCCATCAGACCCTGTACTCCTAATCGAAAATTTTCAATCATTCGCTCCACATTGACAGAAACCGGTTCTAATCCTACTTCATAATGAAAACCAAAAGTTGGGATGGGCTGTGATTCTTTCACCTTTTTCCAAAGATGTTCGTAAGCTTTCATTAAACTAAAAACCGAAGAGACCACCTGGGTGAACATCGGTCCCAGGTCGCTTCCAGGGTCTTTGGCATCGTGAATCTTAGCCCCTAAATACGACTGACATACCTTATGGCCTTCGGTGATGGCAAGGGTGGTCATCCAGATATCAATCCCAAAACGGGCGACATCGGTCTCCCACACATTTTGGGTTAAATAGAATTCTGCAAGTTTCCCGGAGAAACCAAAGTCCCCACCAATCGGCTGGCGAACCCTTTTGCCATAAAGAGTCCGTGTCAAGGGGTAGACGATACTATTGGTGATGGTCCCATCAAACTTATGACGGGCATAGAGAGGGGCGACATAGTCAAAACCTTCTTTATAAACGGGGGTGAGAAGAAGTTCCATCCATTCCGGAGTGATGGATCTTAAATCGGAATCCACCACAGCGCATGCCTTTGCTTTGAGGATTTTCGCCGCCTCGAAGATCATTCGAAAGGCACTTCCTTTCCCAGGAATTCCGTGATAAGGGGTGACAATTTTATGAGTGGGATAAACCGGATGAGAGGTAAGGATCGTCTTATAGTCTTCAATGTGAACTTCCCTGACTACCTCTTGGGTTCCATCCGTGGAGCCACCGTCCGAGTTGATCATCACCGCTTTTGCACCTGGAAAATATTTCGCCAGGCCCGCCATGACCGCCCGCACCACATGACCAATGGTGCGGACGTTGTTGTAACTCGGAATCCCAATCAATATGTCGGTTCCCTTAATCTCTTGCAATTGATTCTGTAATGATCTTTCCATCTGGTCTCTCAGGACTTATATCCGACAACTTTCCAATAATTCGTCCATTCCTTCTTTTCGAATTTTTCCCATGACCATCTCCCAGTCCCTCTTAAATCTTAAGTATTTCAGCCACCCTTTCTCCCTCTCCTGGAGCAGGAGTCCAATGTTACCAATGCATTGCTTTGCTTTTATCCAATGCCTTCGTCTTATATAATCCAAGCTGAGAAATAGAGAAGTAAGGATGGCCTTTGGGTAAAGGGTCCATTTAAGGAAATATCCGGGGTAGGGGTCAAGATGAAGGTTTAATCCCATCTTCATCTTTTGCCGCTCATAAAGAAACCGTTCAATATCCCCTTTCAATTCTTCATGAAAATAGGTCTCCGTCCTTTCGGGGTGAAGGTGTTTGATCCGAAGCTCCTTATCAAATAATATGCAAAATCCGAAGTGGCTGGCATTGATCAGATAATCCGTATCCTCTCCCCTTGGAATATGGGGATCAAAAGGAATCCTCTGAAAAAGATGCTGATGGAGGACGAGATTCCCACCTAAAAGCATTGAAGAAGAAACGAGTCGTTCTTTCGCTGAAAGAATGTTCTCCCAGACACGGTTCATCCATTTTGTCTTGTTCCATAAAAACTTCCACCAGGGGCGCCGAGGGGGGAGAAGAATCGTCCCATCCGGGTTGACATAAAATCCACCCTTTCCGGCCACTACTTTACCGTTCCACCTCTGGTTCAAATACTCAACCGCAATCGTCAAATAGTGCGGGTCCTCGATAATCTCATCATTATCGATGAAGATAACTGCATCCATTGAAAGCGCCTGTGCGAGAAGAAGGCTGGTATTCCGGATTTTCGAAAATCCATTAAGATCAATCAGGGAATCAACATCTTTAAAACTCCACTCTCCCAAATGCTTTCTTAATTGTTCCAGACCATGGGAAGAAAAGACCAAACCCCTCTTCAACCCAACGTTTCTCAATTCTTTCCTAAAAAACCCGTCCATCTTTAGGAAGGCCTCACCCCCACAACTCCCTCCGATTTGATCAAAACAGACAGTAAGGATGAGGTGGAAGTCTTGGTCCTCCAATATCTTAAGGCTTTCGATGGCCCTTTTTGTTAACTTCAGTCCCTCCAAATAGGGCAGTTCCTCAGGCTCACTGAATTTGAGATAGACAGGGATAATGATCGCTTTTTTCATGATTCTTTGATTTTATCTCTATCCTGTCCGAGGGAGGCAGGTTTGTATAACACCGTTTCAAGATTCTTGACTTCTCTCTTCAATTCCTTTGACCGCATAGAAGTCTTAATGGTTCTTGGAACCCAGAAAAAGAGGGTAATGAGAATTCCTAAACCGATGGATCCTAAGATGGTATAGAGCAGGGAAGTTTCAAATCTCCATATGAGAAACTTTATCACCACAGGAGGAGCCGTGGAATTTTGGACTGCAAAAATAGCCATCCCAATGACTACTAAAAGGGCCAACCAGTAAAAAATCTGCATTTGTTTTCCTCCCTGATTTAAGTATCCAATTCGTTTAGCTCGTGCAGAATGGCCTCATTCCAGGCTTCAGGTCCTGTTCCATCGATCAGGGTCAAATTCCGTTTTGACCTGAGGGGTTCTGGTAAAGGACTTCCCTCTTCCTTAAGGAAAATGGGACGCTCTACGGCTAATAACATAGAGAGATCATTAAGGCTGTCCCCAATTCCAATGGTTCGAACAGAAAAAAATTGATGTTCATAAAGTTCCTTTAACATCTCGACCGCCTTGCCTTTATCATTTCTCCCTGAGAGATGATGAAACCTTCCCGCCCAAACATAGGTTAACCCCTTCTCTTTAATTTTCCTCTTGACCAGTTCAACTTCTTTTTCGCCGCCTTCAAGGAAAAACGGTTCATCATACTCTCTCTTTTTGGCATATCCAGCCTCTTTTAAATCCAAACCGCAGATTGAGGAAATTTCTTTTTCCGTGAGATCCGAGAATCCCTTTATTGAAATCCCGGTCTCTTTTTTAATGGATGCCAAGACGTCAATGATCCGGGGATAAAAAACACCTAATTCCAGAACGAAAAAATGATCTGTTTCTCTGTCGTAAGGAAACCGAAAAGAAAAATAACCTTTGGGGATAAAGACCGCACCTCCATTTTCAGAAATAAAAGGATGACTGTTTTCCAATTTGCTTCGATAACCCTCTATCTCTGCTCTGGTTTTACTGCTGGTGAGAACCAGGGGAATATCTTTTTGCCTGATTCGTTGCAGGGCAGATTGAGCCGGTTCAAAAGTATAGGTGTTTCGATCGAGCAACGTCCCATCGAGATCTGTAAAGATCACCCGCTTAGGTGTTGTCGTCGTCAACGGCATTCTTCAACCTCTCCAAAAAATCGGGGATGGCAGAGGTGACCCTGCTCCAGTTTGGAATAAGAGGAATACTGAGAGGGTCCTCTAAAAATGCCTTGCTGGCCAATTCAATCCCTTTGGTGAAGGTTTCAACAGCCACTCCTTCTTCATGACGATCAAAATCGAGGCCATTGATGGCTGCATCATCATGATATTTTGTGATGGCTTCCTGCGCCATTCTTAAGTAGGTCGCTTTTAATGTCTTCAGGAGGCTTTCGGAAAGATCGATTCCTTCGCTGGCTAAATTTCTGAAGAGGTTCTTGGCAATATCTGTGGACATTCTTAAAAGCCCTTTGCTCGGATCATCCGGGGAAAGCTCCTGGTGTTTATGCTCATAGTTTTCTGTCAAATCGACCTGACAGATTCGCCGGAGGGAGCAGTTTCTGAAGACTTCTGAAAGGACTCCCACTTCAAGTCCCCAATCCCAAGGGATTCGATTGATCCTTGCCAGATCCGTAATCATTGAAAATTCTCCAGCTAAGGGATAGCGAAAACTGTCCAAATAGACCAAAAAAGGAAGATGTCCCAAGAGCCGTTCAAGAGACCGTAAGAGAGGGGTGACTAAAAGCCGCGTCACCCTCCCATGCATCTTATTAGTGACCCGTGCA
Source organism: Syntrophaceae bacterium (assembly GCA_013388645.1). Lineage (GTDB taxonomy): Bacteria > Desulfobacterota > BSN033 > BSN033 > UBA1163 > UBA1163. The sequence continues at coordinate 19,218 of JACAEV010000042.1, forward strand.
TAATATCCCTTGCAGAATTCATACCCCAAATTTGGATTGGTCACTGGATAACATAAGCGGGCGATGAATTCTCGATCATAGCTGATGATATCACAGTCGTGGAGGACGATCACCTCACTTTTTTCACTGGCAAGGACATAACCGAAAGCCATCCAAGTGGAACGTCCTTTTCCGTCCTCACCCGCTGAGATTTCATTTTTGTCTAATATATCATAAAGAGATTTTACTCGATCTCCATCATTCCAGACGATGATGGTTTCCTGGGGAAGTACAGAAAAGAACTCTTTTGCATGTTCAAACTGTCCTCTATCTGCTCTCCCCAAGGTGACGATAACCTGATTAATGTATTTGACCCTCTTGATCTCAGAGACGATGGTTTTGAGGGCCTTCTCTTTTAATTCGGAATAGAGGGAGGGCAGAACGAGCGCAATGGGATTATACCTTGAATAGAACTCGAGCTCCATCTCTATTCGTTCGAGATCCATTTTTTTTAAATGGTGAAGCGTGGTGATCACCCCGGGTTGAAAAAAGTCAGACATAAATCACCCTCCTTCTGGATCTGCCAATGACATTGCAAGATCTCCATTTAAAAGTGGCCTATATGATTTGGTTAAAACTTTTTGCTAATTACTGATTACAGAGATGAGGATCACAATTCCGAAGAAGGGGGCAATGACCATTAACCAGCCCCCGTGCATAAAAAGTTTAAAAGGCGACTTAACCATTTTCACTTCCCCTGTTTCTCTTCCTGAACAACGGTTTCTTTTTGCTCCTTCACGATGGTCTCCATCATCTCATTCTTTCTAAAACAATCTCTTGGATTTTGGTCAAATGATCCCTACAAGCTTTTTATCAACGATTTCATTTCCTCTGTTTGTAATGATTTTGGAAGGTAGAAATGGACCCACTTCTTAAATTCTTCTGGACACTGAAGGGAAGTGGAATATCCAATCCATAAAATGTTTGGATATTTATTTCTTAATCTTTCAAATTGCTCCTCTCTTAATCGATTTTGCCTCGGTTCAAAAATGACAAGGTCTGGATGAATCCGCCCCCATGTTGAAACTGCCTCTTCCAGATTGCTTGCGGTCACCACTTCAAATCCCTCTTCGGATAACTCCTCCTGAAGGAGAAATCTCCAGCTTGCAGAATGATCGATATAGAGAATCGTTTTCATAAAGCTTCCTCTACCTCTTCGATGAATTGTTTCAATCTTTTCCCTGAGGACGTTGAAATATCAAAGACCCTTCTCGTTGGAGATCGAATTTCGAAAGACTCTCCGCATAGACACCGGCTTAACAGGACTTTGTTAAAAGTTTTGCTTAAAATTCTTTCTACCTCTTTGATGCTCATGATGATTTTCCCGCATGTCGGACATTTTAGTTCACCCATCTTCACCCTCCATTTGGCCTCAGTAACTTTTTTGCCAGGATGATACTCCGACGCCCTGATTTCTTTACCAATCTACCCATCTCTCTTAACGATCTTCCCTTTCGATAACTTGATAAGGTCAACACCATGGGTAAATTCACACCGGTCACCACCTCCACTTGCTTATTTTCTAAAAATGAAAGGCTGAGATTCGTCGGTGTCCCACCTAAGACATCGGTTAAGATAACTACTCCGTCCCCTTCATCAACCTCACCAATCCCTTGTCGAATTCGATCCTTCACCTCTTCTTTCCTATCTTTTGGCCAAATTGAGATCCCTTTCACTCTTTTCAAATTCCCGACAAGAAATTGAACTGAAGAAATCAATGCCTCGGCTAATCTCCCATGAGAGACGATGAGAATTCCAATCATTCTTCACTCCTTCCCTTTCTCAAAAGACCATCTCATGAACCAACATTCTGAGTTGATTGAAAACGATGGGCTTCTCTAAATAGGCGGTTGCTCCTCTATCAAATGCCTTACGACGAACCTCCTCACTTCCAAAGGCAGTGATCACAATGATAGAGACCTCTGGCTGAAGTTTCTTAATTCCTGGAAGAATATCTAATCCGGTCAAGCCGGGCATTCGAATGTCGGTAATGATCAGGTCAAAGGGTTCCCTGGCAATCTTACGGAATGCTTCAGAACCATCACTCACAGAATTTATCTCAAACCCATCTTCCTCAAAAAAATCTTTAAGCAAAGCCCTCATCTCCCTATCATCCTCAACAATCAATATTCTTTTCTTGCCATTATTCATCATTACACCTTCATGGGAAATAAACCTTTACTCAATAGAACCATGCGGAGTCCTGAAGTATTTAAGGAGGTCAGGATCCGATCTAAAATTAATTTCAATACAAAATAACGGAATCATAATAAGTCGTCATTCCCGTGAAACTTATCCTCGACAACGATCGGGGAACGGGAATCCAGGAAATTCTAAGTAGATGAAAATACTGGATTCCAGCATGCACAGGAATGAGAGACAATGGCCTTTTCAGACTTTTTGCAAGATCATCATGAATAATGGCAAAAAAAATGCCAAAGATATAAAATGAAATTTAATTGAAATTTCAATTAGTTAAAATGAGTATGTATAAATTCCGAGAGTTTAATTAGGGGAAAAATGAGACATCCTGTGGCAATATGCTTCAAACCTGTTTGAATCTCTCTAAAGGAGATAGGCCACATCTCAATCAATTTAACAAAGAGTCGATGATGGCGTTTGCCTCCTTTTGAATCTGGATAAGGTGTTCTTTGCTCTTAAGACTTTCCGCATAAAACTTGTAGACGTCTTCTGTGCCGGAAGGCCGGACAGCGAACCACCCATTTGAGGTGGCCATTTTTTCGAAACACAAGGGAAGATACTGTTTCAGGGATAAAAGAAGGGGGTATTATTCTTCTTGAAGTTTTCGGTAGAGGGTTTTTCGATCCAGGCCCAATATTTCAGCAGCCTTAGATTTATTTCCTCCGGCTTCGAGTAAAACTCTTTTGATATATTCCCTTTCTAACTGGTCGATGGTATATCTTTCCTTTGCTCCTTTTTCAATCAGACTCTCTTCTTTCTCGACCGTGAGAGTGATGGGTAAATCCTCTAAAAGGATGGTTTCATACCGAGTTAAGGTGATCGCCCTCTGAATCACATTTTCCAGTTCCCTGACATTTCCTGGCCATGGGTAGTTGAGTAACCTCTTTAATGTCTCCTCTGATATACCGGAAATATTCTTCTTCATCTCTTCGCTAAATTTTTTGATGAAATGTTGAATCAGCAGCGGGATATCTTCTTTTCGCTCACGAAGAGGGGGCATCTCTATATCAATCACCTTCAATCGATAGTAGAGGTCCTCACGAAATCGACCTTGTTTAATTGATGACTCGATATCCCGGTTGGATGTCGAGATGATTCTTACATCAATGGGATAGGAGTTGGTATCTCCCAAAGGACGAACCTCTTTCTCTTCGATCATTCGAAGCAACTTCGCCTGGAGGGTAAGAGGCATTTCGGTAATTTCATCCAAAAAGAGGGTCCCTTCATGGGCTTCAAAAATCAATCCTTTCTTATCTGCCTTGGCATCGGTAAAGGCGCCTTTTTTATAACCGAACAACTCGCTTTCGAGAAGCGTTTCGGGAATCGCAGCGCAATTCACGGCGATAAATCGCCCTTCCTTTCTGACTCCATTATAATGGATCGCCTTTGCTACCAGCTCTTTACCTGTTCCGCTTTCTCCTGTAATCAAAACATTGCTGGAGGTGTCACTAATCCTTTCAATCAGATCATAAATCTTCTGCATCGGGGGGCTTTTGCCAATGAGACGGTGGAAATGATATCGCGACTCCACCTCCTTTTTTAACCGTATCACCTCTTTCTTTAAGAGGCGATTTTCGAGGGCTTTTTTAACGATGATGGTGAGCTCATCCATTTGAAAAGGTTTCGTGATGTAATCATAAGCTCCCATCTTCATCGCTTTGATGGCCGATTCAATGGTCCCAAAAGCAGTGATGATGATGACAGGTGTTAAAGGAGCCACCTGCTTTGCCTCCTCCAAGAGATCAAGGCCTTTTAACCCCTTCATTTTTAAATCGGTAATGATCACATCGAAATCCTCTTTCTTGAGCCATTGAGAGGCTTCCAAGCTATCGTTCAAGGTATGGACAGAGAATCCCTCCCCTCTGAGAACATCCGAAAGCAACCCACACATCTCCAGATCATCATCCACCACTAACACTTTATAATCCCTCTCACTCACTCTTCACCTCTCCTTTAAATGTCGGGAGATAGATTTTAAACAGGGAGCCTTTTCCTAACTCGCTCTCCACCTCCATCCATCCTTCATGGTCTTGAACGATGCCTTGGCTGACCATGAGTCCCAAACCGGTGCCTGTATCTTTCGTCGTAAAAAAAGGATTGAAAATGTGTTGGACAACGTCTTTCTCCATTCCCAATCCGGTATCTCTCACGCTGACCACCACATATCGGCGTTGACCCTCTTCGATGCTTTCCTTTGAAATCCACTTTGAAGAAGCAGACAGATGAAGCAACCCTCCCTCTGGCATCGACTGAACGGCATTGAGCATCAGGTTTAAAAAGACTTGCTGGAGCTGGTCTGGATCACCCATCACAGGAGGAAGACCATCGCTGATCTCTTTGGCCACTCTTATCTCCTGTTTTTGAATCTGGTGGTCGAGAAAATCGAGTGATGTCTCTAATAATTTATCGACATTTAGAACCTTCTGCTCAGGTCTCTTTTTCCTAACAAACCCAAGGAGCTGTTGAATGATTTTCGTGATTCTTTCGGTCTGTTGGACAATAATATCTAAATTTTTTTGTGCCCCTTCCTTATCGTCAAGTCTTCCCTTGATCCATTCTGCCCTTCCACCGATGATATTGAGAGGGGTACCCATTTCATGGGCCAGTCCTGAGGCCAATTGACCCACCGTGGCCAATTTCTCAGATTGCCGAAGGCTCCTTTCCAATTCCAATTTAATTTCCGCCTCCCGAATCACCCGTTCCTGCGCTTTTTTTAATTCACCTGCCATTTCATTAAATGACCGCGCAAGATCCGAAAGTTCATCCTCCCCTTTCAAATGAATCCGAGTATCGAAATGGCCTTTCCCTAACTGTTCAATTCCCTTCATCAGTTGAGAAATAGGTTGATTGACCCATTTTCTCGTCACAAAAACGACCAATCCCACCGTGCCTCCAATCGCAGCCAAAATGGTAAAGAAAATCGTCCACTTTGCCTTACGAATATCTTCCTCCATAAAAGAGGTATGCTGGAGAATAGACACCCCCCCGATATTCTTCCCCCTTTTGTCTTTGAGCGGAAACGTATAACCAAAAACGGACGTCTTGAGATGTACCCCAAATTCTTCTAAGACGACATCTTCTTGAATGGACTTTTTAATCCAATCCAAATAGGGTTGGGTTTCGTTCAAGGAACGGGATCGAAAGAGAAGATCTTTCCCCTGATGATAAACCATCACGCCTAATGTCCTCTCGTACTCCTCCACCGCATCAATGAGGTCTTGAACATATTCCATCTCCCTTGGGAGTGAAATCTTTTCAAGAGTCACCTTCAAAGTGGAACCCACACTTCTGACCTCGACTTTCATTTTCCGAATCAGAATATCCCGACGAATCACGATATGGAAATAACCATACCCTGAAAGGACGATGATGATGATCAAGGAGAGATATAAAGTCAGCCTTGTCCCGAGCTTCAATGAATGAGCTCCGTTAGTCGATTCATTAAGCCCAATTTACCAATTAATCTTTGGATTGTCAAAGCAAGCCAGTTCTCCTCGGTATTCTGTGGAGACCTAATTTTTAAAGACATTTTTAAACCAAAGGTGGGGTTCCTAATTCAATCGGACCGAGACGACCTTTGAAACCCCTGGGGTCTCCATGGTGATCCCATACAGGGTTTGAGCCGCCTCCATGGTGTTCTTGTTGTGGGTGATGATAATGAATTGGGACGTTTTTGAAAATTCTTTGATCAATTCGATAAATCGATTGATATTCGCATCATCTAACGGCGCATCGGCTTCGTCAAGCAAACAAAAGGGGGTCGGTTTGATCATGAAGAGACCGAAGAGTAGGGCGATGGCGACCAAAGCCTTCTCCCCTCCGGAGAGGAGGTCAATGTTCTGAAGCTTCTTTCCAGGGGGTTGAGCCATAATATCAATGCCGGTGGTAGAGGGATCTTGCTCATCGACCAGAATGAGGCTGGCCTGCCCACCTTTAAAAAGCCTGTTAAATACCTCTTTGAATTTTTCATTGACCAAATGGAAGGTTTCCAAAAATCGTTTCGTCGTCGTCCGATTGATCCGAAGGATCGCTTTCTTCAAGGTATCGAGGGCCTGTTGCAGATCGGCCTGTTGCTCTGTAAGAAAATCGTGTCGCTGTTTCAGTTCTTGATATTCCTCGATGGCCATCAGGTTGACTTCTCCAAATCCCTCCAAGGCGCTTTTTAATTCTGCCAAACGTTTGGACATCTCCTCTTTAGGAAAACCTTCAGAGGCATCTCCCATCAAGGTGGAAAGCGTTGCTCCATAGCGTTCTTTCATGGATTCTTGGAGGTGAGAAAGTTTCCATTGAACCTCTTGGAAAACAATCTCTTCCGCATGGATCTTCTGCCTCACCTCCTCTAATTCCAGACGGAGATATTTGGAGGAGGCCTCCATCTCTCTCCATTCGTTCGAAAGGGTTTCCACTTTTTCTTTTTGTTCGGAGAGTGAGCTCTCGTTCCGTCGGTATGTTTCAAGGGACTCCTCTAACGTTCTCTCATATTCTTGGATTTTCTTGCGAAGGGAGATTCCTTCCACACGGCATTCCCTGACGTCGTTCACTTTTTTTGAGATCTGCTCTTTTAAACTTCGTTGGGCCTCTGAGAGGTTATGGATCTGTACCTCCAGCCCTTTCTTTTTCTCTCCCACGGAGGCCAAAAAGACCTTCTTTTCAGTGATCGTCCCACCCAAATCTTCTGTCCCCTCTCCTACCTCCTCAACTTTTTTCTTCAATGATTGGACTTTTTCCTCCTGCTCCTTTTTCGCGACCTCCTCTTTCTCTGTTTGGGCCGATACCTCTTTTTTCTCCATCTCTAAATCTTGACCCTCCTCCTCGAGCTGTTTCTGTTCAAATTGGACGACCTCCATTTTCTGATGGAATTGGATCATCTCCTTTTTCAGCCCCTCTAAATCTCTTTCCTGATGAAGAAGTTCAATCTCTTTGCCTTGAATCTCCTTTCTTCTTGCCTCCAATTGAACGACCCTCTCATGGATGTCGTGCTGGAGGCGCTCCTCTTCCTCATAGGCTTTCTGACATTCTTCCTCTGCTTTCTTAACCCGCTGCTCTAACTCTTTGATCTCCCGACGTCTTTCTAAAAGGCTCAACCCTTGATCAAAGCTTCCTCCTGAGATGACTCCGGATCTTTCCACCACCTCCCCTTCCAACGTGACCAGGATGCCGAAGCCCCCTTCTGCTTTGATCCAATGGAGTGCTCTCTCCACGTTCTCGACGACACCCACATCCCCTATTAAGAAGTTGGCAATCGGAGTGAAGCCCTCTTTTACCTTGACGAACTGTAAGAGAGGAAGAGGTCTCCCTTCAATTGTATCCAAAGGTCGAGATGGATTCCCTTTCACCTCCACCGTGAGAAAACTTCCTCGCCCCAGAGATCCTTTTTTAAGGAAAGAAATGGCCTCTGTTGCCTCTGTCTCGCTCGCCACGATCAAATATTGCAATCGCTCCCCTAAAACCGCTTCGAGGGGGACTTCGAATCTCGGTTCGGGTTCCAAAATATCCGCCACCGCCCCTAAAATTCCTTTCCATCTCTCTTGTTCCTCTCTCTTTCGAAGGAGAATCGATCTGATCCCCTTTCCGAAACCTTCGTAATTCTCTTGAAGTTCCTTGAGAGAAAGGTATCGAGAGCGGTCCTGTCTCAATGTCTCCTCTAAGACGGAACGGTCTATTTGCCTTTGATGAAAAATTTCTTTCAGCCCTTCGAGTTCCCTTTCCCATCGAACCTTTTCCTCTTGATAAATGGATTGGATGGAAAGATTGATTTCCTTCTCTTTGATTTTTTCGGAAAAAACTTCTTCCAGTTGGGTGAGCCTTTCCTTCACCTCCTCCGATTCTTTCAGGACGGAACGAATCCGCTTTTGAAGATCCTCTTTTCTCTCTTCGAGATGGGTAAGGCGATTGTGAAGAGAGGTCAATTGAGTCAAGGTATCGATCAATCCCACCTTCTCGTTCTCTAATTCTTCTAAAAGCTCCTGGTGGGTTGACCTAAAATCATTAAAAAGGGTCTCCAATTCATTCAATATCTCCTCATTCTCACGGCCTTCCTCCTCCAGCTCCCTCCAAGATTGTTCTGTTTTCCATCGCTCTCTTCGGCTCTCCCTCCAGACCTGAAGAGACTCCTTGATTTCTCCGATGAATTGATCCTCCTGTTTTTGAAGGCCTGCTTTTTCTCGATGGAAAAACTCGATTTCGCTTTCCATTTTTTGAATCTTTCGGCCCACTTCGAAAGTTTCCTGTTGAAGGACTCGGAGTTTCTCTTCTTCCTCCATGCTGGTCAGTCTCATCCTTTCGATCAAGGCCTCCTTCTGGGCGTCCCTTACAGAGATCTCTCGTTCTCGCTCTTGAAGGGCTTTCAGATACCCTCTGGCTGCCTCCGCCTTCTCCGAGAGCTCTGCATACTCCTGAAGGGCAAAACGAATTTCGATTTCCTTGACCTCCTTCCGGATCGCTTTATATTCTTCTGCACGTTTCACTTGACGTTCCAAAGAGACGATCTGCCGCTTCACCTCAGCGATGATGTCTTGAACCCGTAGAAGATTTTGTTGGGTGGCCTCCATCTTCATCAGGGCCAGCCTCTTTCGCTCTTTGTATTTGGCAATCCCCCCAGCCTCTTCGATTAAGAAACGACGATCTTGTGGATTGGCTTGGATGAGACGCTCTACCCGTCCCTGTTCTACAATGGAGTAACCATTGACTCCGATCCCGGTATCCAAAAAAAGATCTGTGATGTCTCGCAATCGGCAAGGCGCTTTGTTAATGAGATACTCACTTTCACCAGACCGATAAAGCCTCCGGGTGACCGTAATTTCAGTGTAAGGTTGATAGGCTTCGGGAGCGGATCCATCTTCATTGGAGAACGTCAAACTCACCTCTGCCATTCCTAACGGTTTTCTGCCATCTGTTCCATTGAAGATGACATCCTCCATTAATTTCCCGCGTAAATGTTTAGCGCTCCGCTCACCAATGGCCCAGAGCACCGCATCCACCACGTTTGACTTGCCACAACCATTGGGGCCCACGATGGTGGTGATCCCCCCTGGAAAGCTGAGATGGAGGCGATCCACAAAAGATTTAAATCCGATCACCTCCAAAGATTTGAGTTTCATTCGTTCATCTCCGACAACAAAATCCAATCACCAAATCTTCTGCTTACCGCAGGCTATGGAAATCCCAAACGATTTAAATTCCATACACTAAACTCTAAACCTTAAACAAATCCAAAATTTAAGGGAACCTCTAATAATTCCTAATTCGTCACTCCCGCCCCGTATCAGGTACGGGGTAAACTCCAGCGGGAGTCCAGTCATTTCAAAAGTTTATGGATTCCTGCTTCCGCAGGAATGACATTTTTAGAGGTTG
>JACAEV010000112.1 GCA_013388645.1 Syntrophaceae bacterium
ATGACCAAAAGAATAAAAATGTCCTCAGTCAACTTAAAAAATATTTAAAAGGAAAACTTCAGCGGTTTGATTGCCGATTGGATTTAAAAGGGACGCCATTTCAGAAAAAAGTTTGGCGTGCATTAGAAAAAATTCCTTATGGGCAAACACATTCCTATAAAGAAATTGCAAAGTCTATCGGTCATCCAAAAGCCTATCGGGCAGTTGGAAATGCAAATGGACAGAATCCCATTCCTATAATTATACCTTGCCATCGGGTGATTGAAAGCAATGGAGGTCTGGGTGGTTTCGGCCACGGGATTCAGATAAAGAAGCGGTTACTTGATTTCGAAAAGGCTCATGGATGTTGAGCCATTCAGCAAATTGGTATAGCCTTTAGCCCCTTACTGAATAGCTATAATCGTGGGCCTCCGTACCCCAGATTATTGCTGCGGCCTCCCCCCTGAGGTGTTCTGGAGAATCCCATGCTACCCGTAGGGAATGAGCCACTTTGCCTGGCTCCACCCTGCAAAGGCGGATTGAAAGATCTTATGCCTCCTTGTGTCGGGGGGCTGAACGAACGGATTTCACCTGCCGGAGGTCTCTGAAACTCCATCCCTTTTTGTCTATTGAAACTGTCTGGTCGGCTGAAAACCCTTTCATTCGTGCGATAGGGTCCAGTTTCACCAGGAGATCTGTCCATTCTGGGATCCGCAACAGATGGCCTGACATAATCTCTATTTCGACTATTGAAACCCGAAGGTCTACTTTCCCTATTATAAACTTGCTTTTCTGGGTTGCGGTTGGACGTTGTATAAACAGGATTTCGATTATTGAACGCCCCATCTCTTTTAGGAGGTATCGTATTGCCTAAAGCCAATCGTTCACGGCTGCGATCATAGATTGACCGAGCACTGTTTTTGATCTCTGGAGAATTAAATCCCCTCTTAGGAGTCACCTCCCTGCCTTCAAACATCCTCCCGTTGTATCTTTTGGCAGGATCAATAGCAAAAACCCTACCAGTATTGGGGTCTCTAAAGTGATTGGTGACGACACAGACACGCTTATTAATGATAATCACTGTGTGAAAATCATAGAGGATGTAAAAACCAGGGAAGAAAAACCCCGAATACCAGAATGGACTTGGTATCCAGGCATAGAGGTAATAATAATCAGGGGGAGGGGGATAATAGGTCACGATTGGAGGCCCCTCCGTATAGTAGTAATTATTGATGACCGAGGGTTCGGTATATTGAGGAGTGACTGGAGACGGGCTTTCAGCATATCTATCTCGCGTTTCGGCAACAATGGGTAATCCGAGTTCCATAGCGGCTGTCCGGAATATGCCTACTGCTTCATTCCTTCCCATTGGCAATCTGCCGGAATCCGCTGCTTCAACTATGGCGTTTTCCAATTCTCCAATGACGTCGGGAGTCACAGGGTAATCGGCAATCCACCCATTTTTAGGTGCGATCCCAAATGAAGCCAATATGGCCTCAGCATCTGCCTCGCTTTTGGCCTGTCCTATCTTTAATGATCCAACCAGTTTGATTGCAAAATCTCCTTCACGGATCAGGGTTTGTGAAATGGGGGGGGCCTGTGTTGCTGGCATTGCTGACTGGGTCCCACCGGTTATAGTTCCAGATGAGCTTGAAGTAGGAAGAAACAACCCCGTTTTGGCAATACTGATTTCTTCAACCCTCTGGTGATAATCAGAAGGGATTTTGCTATAGTCATCTGAAAAGTTCGTGACCCCTTTTTCATCAACCCATTTGTATACAGCAGCCGATGCAGAAGAGACGAAAATAAATAGAAATATAATAAGAAAGAATTTTTTCATTTTTTCCCCCGTCTTAATTATAAATTGAACAACTCCGGATACGATTTTAACTTAAATACATTCATGTTATATTTATTTTGACGTATTATTAAATCCCTTTATTCATAAAACGTACAAAGATTTTATACAAATTTGAATAATATCAACCAATCCTTTTTATTTTTGGGTTACCATAAAAGGTTAAATGTTTGTTCAAAATTGTAACTCTTTATAAAAGATATCTCTGTTTTTTTTTATTCTCATATTCTTACTTTTAAAAATCCCTTAATATTTAAGGGACTTAGTGATTCATATATAATGGCATCTATATTGCATAAGTATTTTAGAATCTAATTTAATGAGCGATAAAGCCAAACTTCGAGTAATCGAAGGGCGGAAAGCCACGGGTCCCAAATTTCTGGGATAGCCGGGTTGCCGAAACCACTTTCTGCTATTAAGCAGAAAGAAATCCATTCAACCCGTGGCTAATATTTGCTACGGGTTTTTTATTAGCCGCCTTTTATTGAAAGGAGGGGAGGTTATGACTTTTATCGAATCCTGTATCTATTATAAAGATTCTAAATGTGTGCTTAAGGATAGTTGTTGTGATCTCAACTGTGATATGGCCGACACGGATAAAGTTGATCGTTTTTACGGTGAGACCGACCCGTTTACACAGTGGCAAGTTGAGAAAGCTCAAGAAGAAAAAAATTCAGATTCGAAATTGAGGTAAAGGGGAGGCATTTTTCTTTCATCAAATGATTTGACTTACCGACGATTTCTGTTCATATTACATTCTTAACACGCCTGCCCCCTGGATCTTTCCTTGTTTTAATAAAATGAGAGCCTGATTTGCCTCTTCTAATTCAAATTCTTGGACTTCAGGAATAATTGGGATTTCTGCAGCCAGAGATAGAAAATCCGACGCATCTCCCCGAGTAATATTGGCCACACTTTTAATTTCTTTTTCGTCCCAGAGATATTGAGTGTAATCAAGGGGAGGGATTGGATTTCTCTTTCGGATGACCGCCAAAATTAACCTTCCACCTTTTTCCAAAACTCTTAAGGCGTGTAGGACGGTTTCTCCGACAGGGGTAAAATCGATGGCACAATGGAGTTTTTTAGGAGGGGTATCCTCTGGTCTTCCTGTCCAGAGAGCTCCTAATTTTTTTGCAAGTTTACGATGTTCATCCCCTCTGGTGAAGACAAATATTTCACAACCCCAGAATTTCGCTATCTGAATGACGATATGAGCTGAAGCTCCAAACCCAAAAAGCCCAAGGGTTTGGCCTTTTTTAATTCCAGAAAGGATGAGGTCTCGATATCCAATGGCGCCAGCGCACAAAAGCGGAGTCGCTTCAGCATCAGAAAACCTTTTAGGGATGAAGTAGGCAAAGTCTTCTGAAATGACAGTGTATCGGGCATACCCTCCATTGGCATGGCATCCCGTCCCTTGAAATTCGAGGCATAAATTTTCATTTCCATTTTTACAAAAATAGCATTTTCCACAAGCCGAATGGATCCAGGCAATTCCCACTCGATCTCCTAAATTAAATTTGGTTGCCCCCGGACCTAAACATTCCACTCTTCCGACGATCTGGTGTCCCAGAACCATTGGTAGCTTTGGTGGAAGTCTCCCCTCGATTTCGTCAAGTTCCGTATGGCAGACGCCACAGGCTGAAATCTTAATTAAAATTTCTTTAGGTCCGGGAATGGGGTCTGGCAAGTCGATCATCATTAAAGGCTCCTTTTCGATAGGAGCGATTTCTTTCAGCACCATGGCCTTCATTTCTCAATCCTCCTCCCTTGGGTTCCATCCCTTCATATCATATCATACAATATTTGAGGTCTCTTTGAGTAGATAAATTGAAACCCTATGAGTCATTATCAAAAGGACATTAAAGATTTATTTTAAGATCATTTGAATTAAAATTTTCTGAAGGAGGGGTGTTCCATATTGGATCAGTAAAGGGAAGTAAAAATCAATTTGGAAGAGTGGGGATTTGATTCAACCCCACTCTTCCAAGGCGAGACCATCGTAAGTAACCTTAATTTCGATAATAGCCCTCCACCCAAACCCTTTTCTCTACATAGTAACCAGGGGTTTGTCTGTCCTCATAATGTCCTGCCACCCAATTCCCCCAACGATCGTAATAACCAGGAACCCAAACTCTTTGCCAAGTGCCTGGAACCCATTCACGTGTCGTTTCCCAGTGGCCTGGTACATATTCCTGTGGCGGGGGTGAGTAGTAAGGTTCTGGAGGAGGGGAGTAAACGACCTGAGGAGGAGGCGGGGGAAGAGCACGAAGTCCATGAAGGACCAACCCTCCTAATGCCACTGCTCCTAAAGCAATTCCAGCCCCAGCCCACATGTGGCGTTGCTTGGGTCCTGCCTCCGCTGGGGTGATGGTAAAAAGGGAGAGCAACGCCAAAATTAAAACCATTGATGCTAATTTCTTGAACATAAAAATCCCTCCTTTCGGATGTAGCTGTCCTTTTTATCTTTTTAGACGGAGGGAAGGGAGAATTTATTCAAAACAAAATTTCCTTAAATGAAAGGGGACTGAGGCTAAATGGAAAGGGGAACTAAAATTGGCCAGAGAGGGTGACAATGATCACTCCTTCCCCATGTTTTGGGCCACCAATTGAAACCGTTCTTCCAGGGGAAAGTCTAACCTGAGTATCAAGAATATCCCTCTGCTCTCTTTTGATCTTTACCCTTACCTCGGCTACATTTTTATCCTGCCTGATTAAAGTGAGCTCGATGACTCTGCCAGGATGAGCAGGCGATATGACAGGACGGTTAGGGTAAAGGGTAGGGGTTTCGTCTTTCAAAAGACGATAGGAAGAAAAATCGACAAGAGGCTTGAATTGATCCCTCATATCCCTGAGGGATGAATCGATTCTAGATCCGACATTGGAAGCCTCAAAAACTCTAAGCCGAACCTGGACTTGGGCAGAGGACAAAGAAGCCGAGAAAAGAGAGAGGAAAAGAACAAAAAGTAAAAAAGGGAACGCTCTTTTCATGATTTGGATGATTCCTGATCCCCCTCATCGAATAGCCAGATCATCGTCATTTTTGCGTTTTCGGATTCGTAAACCATGATATGATGGGTCTGACTTTCGACATATTTTACAACAGATGCATCAGAATAGGAAGGGGTTTTTTTAAAAATAACTTGGGTGGTCAGCGCCATAAGGAGAACCGCCGTTGCGACGGCTGGGACCCAAACCTTCTTTTTGAGAAGGGGAGAAGGGACAAGCCAGAACCTTAAGGATGGCCACCTGCCTTGTTTTTCCTGCGGCTGAATTTCCCTTTTGATTTTCTGCCAAACCCAAGGGAAATCTTCCTCCTGAGCAGCCTTTTCAACAGGAGCTTTTATTAATGACTTGAGTCCCTCGAGGGAGGTCAGCGTATCTCGGCATGAAGGACAGTTCTGAAGATGGTTCTCTACTAAATGTTTCTCTCCCTCTGTGACCTCTTGGTCAAAATATTTTTCTAAGAGCTCTGATATAGATAAACAGGAATCTTTCATCTGATTCCCTCCCCTTTAATTGGATTGGAAGGGCCGCTGGTTTGGCCGTGGGGACCGACATAATCCTTCAACAATTCTTGCATCCTTTTTCTACCGTAATGAAGACGGGACATGACCGTTCCAATCGAACATCCCATGGCATCGGCCATTTCTTGGTAGGAGAGCCCTTCCACTTCTCTAAAAAGAAGCGCAGCCCTCTGTTCTCCAGGGAGTTTCTCCATCGCCCACTTCACCTTTTCTTCTAATTCCTTTTGGAGGAGAGTTTTTTCTGGCCCTTTTTCAATTTCTTCAGAGGGTTCGAAACTTCCCTCCGCATCGAGGCTTGAAATAAATTGTTTTCCAATCTTTCTGGAATGATCAATGGCTGTATTCATGACCATTCGATAGAGGTAAGTATAGAATTGTGATTTCCCTTTAAAATTTTTAATAGAACGAAAAAGTTTGATAAAGACTTCCTGAACAATATCAAGGGCCTCCTCCCTATGTCTGACCACACCATAAGCAATCCGATATACTCTCTTATGGTATTTATCAAAAATCTCTTTTAAGGCCTCTTGATCTCCTTGTTGACATCTGGAGATCATCCGGGTTTCCTCAAAGTCCACTCTCTTTTATCCTTTAGACGAGAAAGATGCTTAAATATTCAAATACTAAAATTATATTGATTATCCCTTAATTGTCCACCATTATTTTAATTGAAAAATGAAAAATTTCTATGTAATGTTTCAAAACAGGGTGTCACCCTTGAACCATGAAATCACCCATGTCCCTCTTTTACAAATGGGGAGGTCACTGCTCCCTTTTGAAAAACCTGCTTGCCCTTGCCTACCAGGTGGCAGGGATAGGGAAGGAGTGCGCTGAGGGATGTTGAAACGAATACAAGAGGGATCTATGGCCGACCGATATTCCATCTGGTTCTTGTTGGTCTCCTCCATTTTTATCACCTGTTTGATCACCTCCAATATCATCGCTGTTAAACTGATCCATATTTTTGGTTTGGTATTACCGGCGGCTATCCTCATCTTTCCCATCAGCTATATTTTTGGCGATGTGCTCACCGAAGTTTATGGTTACCGCCAAGCGAGACGCATAATCTGGCTCGGTTTTTTCTGTAACCTCATTGCTGTCATAGCCATCTGGTTGGGCCAAATCTTGCCTGCTGCCTCTTTTTGGGATGGGCAAGCTGCGTACGAACGAATTCTGGGCTATACGCCCAGATTGTTAGGAGCGTCATTTCTGGCCTATTTGGTAGGAGAGTTTGCGAACTCCTTTGTCTTGGCCAAAATGAAGATCATGACTCAGGGACGTTGGTTATGGACCCGGACGATTGGTTCGACCCTCGTCGGTCAAGGTTTAGATTCCCTCGTGTTTATGAGCCTGGCCTTTGTAGGGACGATTCCTTTAAGCATTCTCGGAAGCGCTATTGTGATTCAATGGCTTTTCAAATCAGCTTTTGAAGCCATTGTTACACCACTGACTTATGGGGTGGTGAACTTCCTGAAAAAAAGGGAAGGGAAGGATGTTTTTGATTTGGACATTCGATTTAACCCTTTTTTGTTTGGAGAATAAGGACTCCATGGATTCGATTAAAAGAATTGGAATACTGATGATCGGCTGGTTTTTTATTGCATTGGGGATCCTTGGCCTCTTTTTGCCTTTTTTGCAAGGCATTTTATTCATCCTGATCGGTCTGGCTATCCTCTCATCTCGAAGTGAAATCATTAAGCGTTTATTAAAACATCTTGAAACGCGTTATCCTCACCACCACGAACGGATGGAGAAATGGAGAGAGAAGATGAGGAGTTGGTTTAAAAAGGCCTAAATTCGAGTTAAGAGTTTAGAATTTAGATTTTAGAATTTATAACCCACAACCCTTAACCCTTAAGGGAACCTCTAATAATTCCTAATTCGTCACTCCCGCGAAAGCGGGAGTCCAGTAATTTCAAAAGATTATGGATTCCTGCTTCCGCAGGAATGACATTTTTAGAGGTTGCCTTAACTCATATTGCTTTTCCGGAACTCCCGAAAAGTCTCATCTTGGTCTGAACCGTTTGTTTGATTGCCTCCCGGCCAGGTCCCAGAATCTTTCGAGGATCAAATTCTTCGGGTTTATTAGTAAGAACCTCGCGAATGGCCCCGATGAAACTTAATCTTAAGTCTGTATCGATATTGATTTTAGCGATACCCAGGGAGATGGCCATTTGGATGGTATCGTCGGGGATCCCTTTTGCTCCAGGAAGTTTCGCACCAAATCGTTCTGCTCTCTCAAGAACAGCTTGAGGTACACCCGATGCCCCGTGGAGGACCAAAGGGATATCCACTCTCCGTGCAATTTCTTTCAGACGTTCAAAGTCAAGCTTGACCTCTCCCTTAAATTTGTAAGCCCCATGAGATGTCCCAATCGCAATGGCCAGGGCGTCCACCTCCGTCTTTTTTGCAAACTCCTCTGCTGCTTGTGGGTCGGTGAGAAAAGCCTCCCGTTCGGAAACAGAAACTTTGTCCTCAATTCCTTTCAGCCTCCCCAACTCTGCTTCAACCGAAACCCCCCTTTTTTTGGCCATCTCCACCACTTTTTTTGTGATGGCCATATTTTCTTGAAATTCGAGGTGTGATCCATCAATCATGACGGAGGTGAATCCATTTTCAACACAAGACCGGATGATATCCAGGTCTTTTCCGTGATCGAGGTGGAGAGATAATGGAACCGGGGTTTGATCCGACGCGATCCGAACCATGGATACGATGTAGGCTAAGCCTGCATACTGAATGGCTCCTTCTGAAACGGCGATGATGGCAGGAGATTTTTCCGCCTCTCCTGCGGAAACAATGGCTTGAAGGATTTCCAAATTATTCATGTTGAAAGCCCCCACTGCATAGCCTCCCCGTTTTGCGAGGGATAATAGTTCCTGATTGGTCCTTAATGCCATATTGATTCTCCTTTCTTGATTAAGTATTATCAGGAAGCGCATTGAATATCAACTTTTTTTGAAACATGATCACGAATGATTCGAATGACAACGAATTTAACAAAGCACAAAGCATGAGGTGATTTCGCCTCATTCGATGTGACCCGTTTCGTTCGTTTTTGTGTAGATTTTGATTGACAAAGAGAATAAAATTAGTTAACCCCGTTAATGAGGGAAAGAAAATGCCAGCGAAAAAGATGGATATCGAGCAATGGTTAAACAAGTTCAAACGTATTGAGGAGAAGTTGAAACGCCTCGCCTTACTCTCCCAATTAAGTCAGATTCTTAACTCCACATTAGATCCTAAAGAAATTCGAAGGAGAGCCATGGAGGCGGCTACACAATTGATGAAAGCAGAGGCAGGCTCCCTTCTTCTCGTTAACGAGGAGAAGCGTCATCTCTATTTTGAAGTCGCCTTAAGTGAAAGAGAAGAAGATATTAAAACGATCTTTCTGAATTTTGGGGAAGGGATTGCGGGATGGGTGGCTCAGCACGGGAAACCTCTGATTGTGAATTCTCCCGAGAAAGACGTTCGTTTTTTTAAAGGGGTCGATGAGAGAACCGAATTTAAAACCCGAAATATCATTTGTGTTCCTGTCAGGGTGAAAGAAAAGATCATTGGGGTTTTAGAGGCCATCAATAAGAAGGGAAAAAGGAGATTTAATAAAGAGGACCTCTCCCTTTTCACTTCCTTGGCCGACCAAGTGGCCATTGCACTGGACAACTCCCGTCTCTATCACGAATTGGAGGAGATGTTTTTTCAGACGGCTGAGTCCCTGGCCGAGGCGATAGAAAAGAGAGATCCCCATACAGGTGGACACACGAAACGTGTGACCTTATACAGTCAAGCCATTGCGAAGTATCTCCATTTGGATCCATCGGAGACGAAATGGGTTAAGATCACCTCCGTGCTCCATGATATCGGTAAGATTGGGATTGAGGATGATATCCTAAAAAAACCAGAAGAGCTAAGTCCCGAGGAGTTCGATATTATTA
The DNA here is from genome assembly GCA_013388645.1 of Syntrophaceae bacterium. Lineage (GTDB taxonomy): Bacteria > Desulfobacterota > BSN033 > BSN033 > UBA1163 > UBA1163. The sequence continues at coordinate 9,297 of JACAEV010000112.1, forward strand.
AACGACATTCAACTATCGGAGCGGAGATCATTGAACCGGTTCGGCAATTGAAAGAGGTCATCCCCGGAGTGAAATACCATCATGAGCAGGTGGATGGAAATGGATACCCAGATGGCCTGAGAGGGGAAGACATCCCCATGCTTGCTAAGATCGTAGCTGTCTCGGATACCTACGATGCAATGACGATGGACCGACCCTATCGAAAAGCAAAGGATAAGAAGGTGGCAATCGAAGAACTGAAGCGGTGCTCCGGGACGCAATTGGACGAGGAAGTGGTAGAGGCGTTCATCCAAGCCTATCAGAATGGAGAAATATAGAAAGTTAAATCCTAAACTCTAAATCCTAAATTCTAAACAATTTTAAATTATCAAAATCCAAAATATAAAAGATTTTAACCTTATGATTTGGAAATTTTGGGTTTTGTGCTTGTTTAGGATCTCGAAATTAGGATTTGAATTTGCTGAGGTATATTGGATGTCGATTGACGAAATCCTTGAGTCTTGGAGACGATCTCGCGCCATCTCCCCTTGCATCACGGACCTTCGGATTTTCAAAAAAAGAGAAGGACAATTTCGCCCTTTTCCAAAGTTTCTTCACCCCCTCATCCAAGAGGCTTTAAGGAGGGAAGGGATTGATCGGCTTTATTCTCATCAAGCCGAAGCGATTGAGGCGATCCGTGAGGGAGGAGATGTAGTGGTGGTGAGCCCGACCGCTTCGGGGAAAACACTCTGTTACAATCTGCCTGTGCTCAATACAAAACTGGAGATGCCTTCTGCCAAAGCGCTTTATCTTTTTCCAACCAAAGCCCTTTCTCAAGACCAGATGGTCGAACTTCAGAGCTTCATCCACCGCATTGGAAAAAAGATCGCCATCTTCACCTACGACGGGGATACTCCCCAGGATGCTCGGCAAGCGATCCGGACGCAGGGGGATATTGTGATCACCAACCCTGATATGCTTCACACCGGTATCCTCCCCCATCACACCAAATGGATGAACTTCTTCCAGAATTTGAAATTTGTAGTCATCGATGAACTTCATACTTATCGAGGGGTCTTTGGTTCGCATATGACCAATGTTTTGAGACGGTTGAATCGAATCTGTCATTTTTATGGAGCAAAGCCCCAATTTATTTGTTGCTCCGCAACGATTGCCAATCCGAAGGAGTTGGCAGAAAAGCTTCTCGGGCGAGAGATCTCCCTCATCAATCAAAATGGCGCTCCCTCCCCTGAAAAAATTTTCCTCTTCTATAACCCACCTGTGGTCAATAAGGAATTGGGAATACGCGGAAGCCATATTCATGCTGCCAGGCGGTTGGCCTCACCGTTTTTGGAGCAGGGAATCCAGACCATCCTCTTTGCGACCAGTCGGCTTTCCGTGGAGGTTTTGACGAAATATTTAAAAGATCGCTTTGAGAAGAAATTGGAGGATAAAGGAAAAGTTAGGGGATATCGGGGCGGGTATCTACCGAAGATGCGAAGGGAGATTGAGAAAGGATTAAGGGAAAGGGAAGTCACAGCCGTAGTTTCCACCAATGCCCTTGAACTTGGAATCGACATTGGCGACTTAGAGGTCTGCTTGATCGCAGGGTATCCCGGCACCATCGCGAGTACCTATCAACAGGCAGGTCGTGTGGGGAGACGATCAGAGAAGTCCCTGGCCATTCTCATCGCCCGGAGTCAACCTCTGGATCAATTCATCATCGAAAATCCAGACTACTTTTTTGGACAGTCGCCAGAACATGGTTTGATCAATCCGGATAACCTCCTCATTCTACTCAGTCATATTCAGTGCGCGGCCTTTGAACTTCCCTTCAGAGACGGAGAGCGCTTTGGCGGGGAAGATTTGAACGAAATGTTGAAGTATCTCGAAGAGAAAGGGACGATCCATCATGTGGATCGAAGTTGGTATTGGACGCAAGATGCCTACCCTGCTGAGAAGGTCAGCCTCCGATCGGCCTCGGAGGAGAATTTTGTAGTAATCGATACCACCAAGAGGAAGGAAGAGGTGATTGCGGAAGTAGATTTCACCGGTGCCCATACGACGCTTTATGAAGGAGCGGTTTACCTCTGTGAGTCAGAGCTCTATACCGTGGAGAAGCTCGATTACCCCAACCGTAGGGCCTATGTCAAGAAGACAGAAGGGGACTATTATACCGATGCCATTGATTACACCGATGTCTCCATTCTGGAGGGGTTTGAGAGAAATCAAGGAGAAGGAACCGTTTTTGAACATGGTGAAGTGAAGGTTGCTACGAAAGTGGTCGGCTATAAAAAGATCAAGTTCTACACCCTCGAAAATTTGGGTTATGGGAAAATTGAACTTCCGGACCTCCAGTTTCATACCACCTCTTACTGGATCACTTTCCGGAGAGGTTTGTTAGAGAGACTTCCTTATTCTCGCTTGGAAGTGATTGATGGAGTGCTGGGACTCGGTTATGCCCTTCATTCCGTAGCCGCCCTTCATCTGATGTGCGATCCTCATGACCTCAACCGTTGTGTTGGAGATCGAGGGGCAAAGTGGTTCTTGAGACTCTCGAGAGATTCAAAAGGGATTTATTCTTCCTTCAATGCCCCGAATGAACTTCCTCTTGAAAGAATGGACCTCTTTGAACCCACTCTCTTTCTCTATGATAATTATCCAGGGGGGATGGGCTTCAGCCCTCAACTCTTCGATGATACACAGGCACTTCTTGAGAAAGCGGTGAAACTTATCTCCAAATGCGAGTGTCCATTTGGTTGTCCCTCCTGTGTGGGGCCCACCAAAGAGGTCGGTGAAAAATCAAAAGAGGTAGTGCTCTCCTTGTTAAGAGAAATTTTGAAATAATGATCATGGAGGAAATCCGAAGCACAAAACCTGAGACGGTTTTAAACTCTAAACGCTAAACTCTAAATTCTAAAGAAATCCAAAATCTAAAACTCAAAAGATTATAGCGTTTTGAGTTTCGTGGTTCGGAGATTTGGGTTTGTTTAGAGTTTAGGATTTAACCTCTTTGTTTCGAATTTGAGTAGTTTGCGATGGATCTTAAAGAACGTCTCAACCGACTTACTTCAGTTTCCAAAAGTCCACCCGAGGAGAAGTCCCAAGTCCTCAGTGATTTGAGGCAAAGGCTGGATCGACTTCTCGAACCGAAAAAGATTTATCGCAAGGAAGTGACCGTCCCCATCGAACAACTGATTAGGGGAGAGGTCATTTCAACCTCCGAGGGAGAAACTTTCCTGACGAAGATATACTTTCCTCCTCACTTTCAATATGGCGAAATGACCCTGGCCGATGTCCTGACTATTCCCACTTATCCCGCCCATCTTCTTTCGAGGGATGATCGGCTGAGGGAATTAGACTTCAGAAGGGCGTTGTTTCTCGATACCGAAACAACTGGTCTCACCGGGGGAACTGGTACCTTTGCTTTTATGGTGGGATTGGGTTTTTTCGAGGAGGATCACTTTGTGATTCAACAATTCTTTATGAGGGACTATTCTGAAGAGAGGGCTACCCTCTCTCTGCTTAAAGACATGATCAATACTTTTCAGTTTTTAGTCACCTTCAACGGACGGCAATATGACATCCCCCTTCTCGAAACCCGATTTATTCTTTCTCGCATCATTTCAAAAATAAGGGAGGTTCCCAATTTTGATCTTCTCTATCCCTCCAGGAAAATTTGGAAAGGGGCTTATGAAAACTGCCGGCTGGTCACCCTTGAATCGCAACTCTTAGGGATAGAAAGGACAGATGATATTCCATCAGAATGGATTCCCTTCCTCTATTTTGATTATATCCAGACGGGGGATGCAAGGAAGATTCATCAAGTTTTTTACCATAACCAGATGGATATCCTCTCCATGGTGGCGCTGGCTGGAAGAATCCATCTCGTCTATCATGACCCTAAAGCAGCGCGACCGAGAAAGGGGATCGAGCATTTCGCCTTAGGAAGACTTTTCTGGGAACATGGTCAGAAGGACAAGGCCATCCCTTGTTTTGAAATTGCCCTAAAACGTTGTAATGACGATCTTTCTTGGGATGTGATGAAATGGCTCTCCATGGCTTTTAAGAAAACAGGGCAACCCGAAAAAGCCCGATCTCTCTGGGAAGAAATGGCGAGTTGGCCTTACAAAAAAGATGCCTTTCCTTACGTCGAATTAGCAAAATATTACGAACATCGGCTTAAGGATTGGGAAGGGGCCATGACCTATGTGAATGAGGCGTTAGGGCTTGTCCCGTCTCATCAGCAGAGAGAGGTCGAGCTTCTTCAAAATCGAAGGCGAAGGCTGGAGCAGAAAAAGGTCTCGAATAGGAATCGAAGACAGGTTGGGTATTGACAGCTCCCTTTCAAATTTCTATATTATTAGTCAGTGACTTGGGGAATTTATGAATTAGATAAAGAAAGGAGGGAGAGGGAATGCCGAGCTACGAGTATCGATGCCCGAAATGTAGCAAGAAGTTTACTCTCATTCTCAGCATTGGAGAGCACGAGGCCGGAAAGGCCAAATGTCCAAAATGCGGTGGGAAAAAATTGGAACAATTGATTTCCGCTTTCCAGGTTAAAACCTCCCGAAAAAGTTAGTACTTTAAGAAAATTTCAAATGTCAAAGTTCAAATTTCAAAAAAAGGTTGAGGTTAAGGCTAAGAGGGTTCCATTCTAAACCTTAGCCTTAACCTTAGCCTATCTTTGACATTTGGCATTGTTTCTTATCTTCCTTCCATCTCGATCCCAAAATGTTCCAGTGTCCTTTGAATCAATAATTTCCAGAGGCGGTAGTTTTCTTCGGCAGGGAAAAATTCAAGAAACCCTCTGGAAAAATGCATGGTCACATCCTGGGTGATCTCTTCAACCGACCAACCCGCTTGAATTTTTTCCAAAACAAAGGACTTAAAATTCTCAATGGATTGACGGTTCCTCTGTAAGTGTTTCCTAACGAGGTCTTTTCCGATCATAGCTCCATAGTGGCCTCTGCAAAGAATTTCAGGATCGATTGCCTTCATCTTATCGAGTGATTTTTCAGCATCATCCAGCCGGTACCAATAATTGGGTCGAAAGAAATCAGGGGGGGTATAAAAGCCTGCCCCGTCTGAACAGAAAAGAACGCCTTCGTGCTCCAGGAAAGCGCCGACACAATCGGGAGAGTGGCCTGGGATCTCCAGAAATTTCATCTTCATTCCTTTGCCTAGGTCGAGGACCGATCCTTCTTGGACCGTGATATCCAGCGGGAAAAAGTTATAAGACTGAAGGGTTGGAGCTTCTGAAATCATATTTCGCTCTTTGAGGGCGAGTGTTATTTTCCGATCGAAATCAAAAATTTTAGCAAGGATTTTTTCACTTGTAAAAATTGTTCGGTTCAAATCAGAAGTGACAATTTTCATCCAAGGATATCTTCCCTTGAGAGTGGGAAAGACCATCATGTGGTCGAAATGGGAATGGAGGATGACAAGGTGGGAAATGGCCTCGGGAGGGACATTTAAATCGGTTAATTGTTCTAAGAAAGGGTATGTTACGCCGCTGACGCCTCCTTCAATGATGGCACAGGTTTCCCCTTTTACAAGGTAGAGGTTGAATAACTCGCTTCCCAATAAGGTGATGTTTTTTGTTACCTGAAATGGGAGATGCACAAGTTCAAATAACTCATTCCTGTCTATGATTCAACCCTATGGAGGTTAAATTACAAGCCATCCAAAGGACTCTTAAGAAGAGGGAAGAAGAGAGGCGTAGGTTCTAAAACAACTTGACATCGGTTGGTCATTCTTAAAAAAGTGGTAATTTTTGAGAAATACCTTAACATGTTTTAGAAACAAAGTCCCTCCAAATTTACGTTGTGTCCAGCAATCCAGGTTACGGGTAAGGATTAGTTTGCCAAGGGGGGGATAAAAACCCCCTAACTGAGAAGCTGTGAAAAAATCGAATTTCATAGAGGGCAAGCGGGGAGATTGAAAAATTTTTAGAGCGATCCCTTTTTATCTCCCACTGTAAACGATCCATCACTTGAATGATACTCATCCGTTCCGTAGCTCTATGACCGATGCCTGTCAAACATCGCCAATCTAAAAATTTGAAGATATCTCGGCTTGACCGACGTTCCTAATTTTTTCACAGCTTCTGAGGCATTCCTTGAAATGAGATGATTGACGTTTTAACGTTATAATGTTATAGTTACATTGCTGGACCAGGAGGTCATACGATGACCACACAAGCCAAGAGAGCTACAGTATATTTGGACCCTGATTTACATAAGGCATTGCGGCTGAAATCAGCGGAGACTTCCCGATCTATATCCGAGCTTGTCAACAATGCCATCAAAGAAGCCCTTGCAGAAGATGCTGAGGATATTGCGGCGTTTGAGGAAAGGTCTAGAGAGCCATTGATTAGCTACGACGAAATGGTCAAAAGGCTAAAGAGAGATGGCCGTATATAAGGTCCTTTTCAAAGCCTCTGTTGAGAAAGATTTTGCCGCAACACCCAAGAAGGATCTGAAGAAGATCCTCAAACGTATTGAAGGGCTCTCTGAGAATCCAAGGCCGTGGGGTTGCGAAAAGCTGACAGGGCAAGAGAGATATCGACTCCGCCAGGGACGGAATCGCATCGTCTATTCGATCCAGGACGATGACCTCACGGTTTGCATCGTCAAAGTGGGACACCGTAAAGACATTTTTCGGTAAGCCGAATAAGGGCATGCAGCGGATCACCAATAAACACAGCTCCCGCTGATGCCCGGCCGTAAGTATCAAAAAATGAATAAGAAGAAAAGAGTACTCTCCTTTTATGTACTTGAACCCTTGCCTTTTGAACCCTGTATTTATTAGTGTGGATGGGCAAAAGTTTTGGGATGTTCAAAAGTTCTAACTTCTTCTTCGGGTTTAATATCCCCTCGGATTCCAATTTTTACTTTCTTTAAGGGGATATTCTTTCCTGAGGCTGCGATGGCATCCTCTGTGGCCTTCACCAATCCGAAGCAACAAGGGACTTCCATATAAGGAACTGTGATGCTTTTAATGGAATTCATCTTAAAGATCTCTGTCAGTTTTTCCTTATAGAGTTGGATATCATCCAACTTTGGGCAACCGACGACAACGGCTTTCCCTTTAAGGAAATCTTGATGGAAGTTGGCATAGGCGAATGGAACGCAATCAGCCGCAATCAGAAGATCCGCATCTTGAAAATAGGACGCATTAATTGGGACCAGTTTAAGCTGGACAGGCCATTGGGTAAGTTGAGAAACCGCTGATGTTGTGGAAATGGATTCGTTCCCTGCTTCGGGAACCTTAAAATGCATGGCCCTTGAAGAAGGGCATCCCGCAAATACTGGAGCAGGTTGAGGTTTAGATTGAGGTTGAGTTTCCATTTGTTTATGAAGGAAAGCTTCCACTGCCTTTTCGTCGAATTCTTCGGCTTCTCTTTCAATAACAGTAATAGCATCCTCCGGACAGTGTCCGAGACAGGCCCCTAGACCATCACAAAACTTTTCGCTAACCAACCTTGCTTTTCCATCAATAATTTGAAGGGCCCCCTCCACACAGTTTGGGATACAGAGACCACACCCTGTACATTTCTCCTCATCAATTTTAACAATCTTTCTCTTCGCCATGGGTTTTTCCTCCTTATCCCCTCCCATCCCTCTCTCTCAACAGGGGAGGGTGAGGGTGGCGGTGTTATTTCTAATTTAAAATTAACTTTTTCTCAAATCTTTTACCTTGATCTAAGTCAAAAACTCGAAGAAACTTTTAACTAATTGAATTTTAAATTATTTTAATCATTATAAAATCCCCTTTTGCTAAAAAATAGTAATCGTTTTCCTTTCTTCCTTGATGGGAAAAGGTATCAGTGAGAGTGTTTTAATTTGATTTAAAATAAGGTAAAGTTACTTATTATGAAACGGGTTCCAATTGGTTTAGAAAACGATCTTTATGAGACATTAAGGGAGCGAGCATCTCGGGAGAAGAAATCGATTGCGGAAGTAGTTTGCGAGATTATAAAAAGAAACATTTCCCCATCGGGAGGCCGACGATCTTCTTCGGCCCAAAATTTTGCTTTTATTAGCGTATGCCGTTCAAAGCAGGTTCCTCTTAAGCCATTATCCGAGAGACACGATGATGCCCTGTAGGAGTTATTCCAAAAAGGCTTACCCTCTATTAATTCAGACGAATTTCCATATGAATCAATTTAGGTTGGATTTAGGATTTATTTTGTCAAAATAAAAGATTTGACCCTCAGCCTTTCCTCCCCGCTACCTATTATTGCCTTTCATTTAGCGTCCAGCGAGGGACCACTTGTTCTCTGTAACCTTCAGGGCGATCTCCATTCAGGAGATAACAGGCATACGAAACTTCAGGTTTCCTCGGAATTTTGCCAGAATGGGCTGAATTGCAGAACGGACTTTTCAATCTACCATGATCTTTCTTTGCCCAGAATTTATCGTAGCAATCTTTTAAATTCTTCACTCCTTCTTTTACATCCTGGCCCCAACGTCCTGCAAAAACAAGCCACCATACCTGTCCTACATTGACTTCACTGGGATTTAACCAACCATTTCCCGCATACCGTATAACTTTCCCACTCTCCGATCCATAACCATTGAAGAGATAGTTTTCTAAATCCTGAAAAAGTGGAGATTTGATCCCTTTTTGGACTTCTCCTACCGGCACTTTCCCCTTAAGAATTAAATCTTCTTTATGTATAATTTCACGAGTATTCACCACCCGCACAAGATTATAGTAAGCCTCCTCGGCTGAACGGGTTGGCCTGGCCAAAGATTCTATCAGAAAGTGTAAAACTGCCCCATTTAATTCTGGATGAATCGATGACTTCCAGGCAAAATGAGCCTTTGCTTGAATGGCTTCTCTCAACTTTTCTGTAGAGTCTGTATAACAAGCTCCCGTATAAAAAAGGGTTTTTTTGAACGAGACTGGACGGGCTACAACCCACTGTAAATAGAACCAAAAATAAGGTTTAATTGAAACAAACCAGGCAGAGTCTTGTTGAACCTTTAGGTCAAGTTCAACTTTCATTATCCCTACCCCATCATTCTCAACTAACCTTCTATGACCGGCACCCTTGAGGCGATTTTTGAGTTCCTCAAACTTCTGATTTGCTTCATCCACATCATCTGTTTCAGTTAATTGCTCACCAATCAATAGAGAACCACTGCTTGTCCCATGGGTTAAAAATATGACAATTCCTGGATCTTTCAAATCTATAAAGGTTTTAATCAATCTTTCCACGGTCACGTCTTCATCCTTGAGTTCTTTAATGTTGTAACCGCGTTTTTCCAAACGCTCCTTGATTTTATCCCATGGAAGGCCTTCAGTGAGTTTAGAAACAACTCCACTGTTTTTTGCCTCACTGAAAAGTCTATCAAACCAGCTAATGATTCGGCCAGTGTGGAGCGGAGAGATGAAAAGCGCAGTTTTGTTATCAGGATCAAACTTTGTATTACCGCTCGGTTTTGCATTCAGATGGACACGTGGGTCAGTAACAAGCTTGCTTGGTTTAAGTTCAAGTGTTCCAGGAGGTGGAGGGGACCAGCTGAAAAGGAGAATCTCTGCCTTTGTACCATCTTCATATTCCACTTCTATGCCATTTTTTAATGGTCTGACCACCTTTGGCAACTTATTTTGGCTATTTGATGCATTAGCAAGACTCATAAAGAAGCTCTTTGCTTGTCTTTTCCCAATCTGAATAACGGCATTAGCAAAATCAACAGCACGAGTAATCGCTTTATCGGCATCGATTTTTGGTGCTTCACTTAGCACCTCTCCCCGGAAAACAAATGTCACCGCACGTTCCACTATAACGGGTTGACGCTTCCATCGCGATGTCCCCCTGTCAGAGGAAAAAAGCCGAAAAGGCATCCCCACTTCATCCTTTTGCAAATCGATGGGGAATGTAGTGTTTACCCGAAGTTCCTCTGTTTGAAACTGGAGGGAAAGTTGCCCACTTCGGTAAGACCAGGTTCCCTTCATGGCCATATGATCGCTTTTACCTTCTACATAAATAATGGCACGGCCATCAGGTTCAAATAGGAGAATTACATCGGTATCCTTAGTCGGTTTGGTTCCATTATCATCGGAAATATGGTAGTAAAGGTTTTGAATAGGTGAGATGATTCGGGTCTGACCAAGGATAAGTTTTGGCCCCATCGTTGTAAGAAGAATAAAAATTGCAACAGGAAGAATCGCAAGATAAACTTTTTTCCCTTTCAAAATATCTCCTCCTTATCCCGATGTCTCACGAGAGGAATTTCCATTTTGAGCCAGCAACCATTTTCTCCATTTTTTGTTTTATTTTCATCAGAGAATATGGGGTCATCCATTTTAAAGGCACCTGTCAAGAGAAAAAATTATTCCTCATGCCCCTTTATAAAATCTATTAAAATCTATTAACCCATCTGCAAATTTCTCTTCCCCAAGGATACTCTGAGCGTTAACATCATCCCAAATTCGATGACCTCCTATCCCATCAAAAACGAATTCTCTATATCTTTTCTCTGCCACTCTTCAATGGGTGACCCCAAATCCTTTACTTCACTTCGAAATTTGCCTCGTAATCGACCTTGGTGTTGGCGACCCGGTCGGTCATCGCATATTTCCAGGTATATCTTCCTCTGGGAGCATTGGAGGGGAGTGAAGCATGGGCAGAGATTCTCTCGAAGAAAGTGACTGGATGATAAAAATAGGAATCACTTATTTTTATTAGTTCAGGGTTTTCAATAATGGTCTCTCCCTTAGGTCCTATTATTTTGAGACCAATCACTACATCTGGTCGGTCTTCTCGAAACTGCATCCCGGCGATGATACACTGGGAATATATCCTTTCTCCCACCCGGATGACAGGGTTGGTTACAGGTGGGCCACCTTCGGAGAGCGAGAATTGAAAATTCCTGAATTCAAGACGAGAAGTGGTCTCTGTAGCCCCTCCCTCAACAGAGAAAGAACGAATAAACTCTGAGTCTGTATTTTTTACTGAGTCATGAACCTTTATCTGGATATTAAATTTTCCAGATGGAACACAGGGGTGAAGGTCGAAGTTGAAGTAGCCACTCACGGGTTCATCCGGTCTTGGGACAGCCTTGTGCAGTTCATGTTTATAGGGTGGGTATAAAGGGATACCTGCAGGATCAAAGGCAGTTAAAGTGTAAAGCAGGTGCAATTTTCCTTCTTGGTCAGTTGTAAATCCTATTACATTGTAATCTGTGTAAACCTTGTCCCCAGGCTTATAAGGAGATTCCGGGCGTACAGGGCCATCTTTAGATTCAGTGAACCTAAAATTTATGATCTTCACATCTCCAGAGACGATGGTTGGGGTGGTGACCTCAGGGGCTGACGGAGCAGGTGCCGTGGGCTTGGTATATAGAGTTTTTGGAATTCCCCGATGGAGGGTATAGGAGAACCACACTCCTCCTCCAATGCTAAAAACCCACAGAATAATGAACAGTGCTCTTAAACTCTTTCCCACCCTCACTTCGACGACCACCGTATTTGCAAGATGATCGCCAAGCCTCTGACGGAATTTTGAAAGGAGGGCTATAAAAAAGCCTACCAGATAAACTCCGATGATATCGATAATCCTCATGAGATTGCGGATCAATGATGATCTTAGATCGCTTTTCGTGCCATCCTTTTTTATAACCTTTATACCAATAATGGCTTTGCCGAGTGTGACACCAAAGAGACCTTCGAGAACCCAGTAATAAAGGAATCCAAAAATGATCGTTAGGGCAAGAGTGATGATTGCAGGCTTTCCTTCCATCGAGAATCCTCTTTCAGTAACACCACCCAACTTGGAAGCCACAGACATCCCGATCACTACAAAGGCAGCTCCCATGAGGAAGGTATCGAGGATTACGGCTATTAGTCTATCTCCCAGTCTTGAGATTCGCTTTCCGGCAATCATAATCTCCTCAGGTTGTGGAGAAGTTTGAGTCAACTTTTCGGGCAAATCCTGATCATTTTTAATGCCTTCTTTCATTTCCATAGCTCCCTCCTTTTGGAATGTTCTCTGTGAGCGATCAAGGTTAAAATTCATCCTCCCATGATCTTAGAGAGAAACAGCACCTGTTTGTATTTCCACCCACTTTGAATCACCACATTCACAATAGGGTTCTTCAGCTCATCGTAACTAAATTTGTATTCATAGACCTTGTCAAAAGTGAAATTTCCGTTTTTGAAAATCAATCCATATTGCTTTTCAAATTCCCACTGCCCAAAGATGACCCCCCGGGAGAAAAAGGTGTCGAATGAAAAAGCTGTTTTTAAACCATCCGCCGTTGCTCTCACTGACTTTGTGATATCAACGGCACGACACGCTTTCTCTGGCTCTGAGAGTTTCAAACGGATCACTTGAATTTTTGTGACCTTATTTAGGGTCATCAGCCCAACCCATTTGGCATCGGCCAGCCGCCAGGTGATGTCTATCTTTCCATCCTTTCTCTCAGATACCCGGAAGGGTACATCCATTTCGTTAAGAGAGAGGAGACGGCGCTTCAATTCTGATTCGCTCAAGGGCGTAACTTCAGGTTTCGGGTTAACCACGGTTGCCCAACCTACTATCCGATTCCAGATGGGAAACTGAAGAGCGGCATAGATAAGAAAGATAATTAAAATATAGGACCAATATCTGCCTCCTTGGAATATATCGGTGAGGATGTTCGCTTTTGGATTGGGAGTGATCAATCCGGCCTGCTGAAATGTTTGATCAATTGTCTCTTCCTTCCTCGCTTCTACATGTAAGATGACTTCGTCGATGCGCTTGATACGACCCCAAATTCCAACCTTAGGATCCTTGTAGTTATGGTAATTGGGGCCAGAGGACTGGTGAATTCCAATCCCTGTCGTTACTTTTTTGGCATAGTTTTTAAAAACAGTCTTTGCTTGCGTTTTATCTATGCAGACTAATAGCCAAACCTTGCAGTTATCATCCTGACTTGCGAGTCCTGCGAGGGTTCCAGGATATTGGAATGCTTGTTTAGACTTTAGGTTTGGAAAGAGACGATCCGAATTTTTTAGGACTCCACGTTCAACAGCAACCGTTTCCTTGTCCAAGACAAATTCAGGAGGGGCCAAGAAAAAACCAAGCCATAGTAAACCAAAGATAACAAGGATGGAGCCAATAAAATAGGTAAAGGCAAGAATGGTCTTCATGCCATTAAAGTTAGGCGTATCTATAATTTTTTTCTATGCCAATGTTTAAATAAAGCGAGAATTTTTATGGATTTTCAGATGTCGTTGCCTTGCCGATCCATCCTTCCTGGCCATCCTCAAGTCTGACACGAATCCATTGTTCCTTCTCTTCTAAGATCTCAAGGGCAGTTCCCTTTTTGATCTCGGCTATGGATTTGAAATTCGTTCCAGGCCCCTCACGAAGGCTTACGGTCTTCCATTTCACATAAACCACTCGGGCTTCAGGTCCTGGTGGAGGAGCCGAACGTTGTTGTATTTGACTCGGAGCACTGACAGCTTGTTGACGTTGTGGTGTTACGGGAGGTGCTTCTGGAGTCGGAGCACCAGCCGAGATCCTATAATACTCCTTTGGTGTCTTGGTCTCTATGACTCTTACCGCTTCATTAATGCATATTCGAATTGCCTTCTCCATTGGAGTCTTTGAATAACCACCAAAGGCACCCGCTAAGGCCCAACCTCCCATACCAGCCATGCCACCGATATCCGTTGCTTTCCCTTCCACCTGCTCTGAGGCAAGTCTCCGACCTGTTCTCGCGTCGACGACTTTAATGATTATCGCCACATGTGAAGTCTTAACCCCCCCGGCAATTCCTCCTATTCCTCTTGCGATGTGTCCACTTCGCCCTGGCAATGGAATGATACCTCCTGCTCCACCTCCTGCCCCTGCTGTTCCAGGCTCGAATTCTGTTATCGTCCCCATGATCAAGAGATCGGCTCCCTCTACTTCACCAATCCGCGCTGCTGTCTGCTGCTTGACACGGCCCGAAGCTCCCAGGTCTTGTTCCTGAAGGACGTCGTCTAAAGCTTGACGTTCCAAAACAATAAAGCGATTCGTTGCAAATAGGGCGTTGCTCAACATCTCAGCCATGCCGTTCCCTATCTCTGATGACCCCTTTGCCGATTTATCCTCGAATCTCGTCACGGCTACCCTCGCCTTTGGTCCCATTTCGTCTTCTTGCTGAGCTTGGTCAATGGTGGGGCCTCCAGAGGGAGTGGTTCGAGCTTTGGGTTTAATGACTTGTGCTGAAGCAAAATCTGAAACGAAGAAGATCATAAGAGTGACCAAAGCGAGAGAAAAAATGGTTGATTTTTTCATCAACATCCACCTCCTTTGTTTTAAAAAGATGTTGCTTGTGGTATTTGAAGCTCTACCTCCTTCTCGGGCGGCCTTCAGGCATCTGGGGCATCTGGGGCATTTGAGGCATCTCAAACTTCTGAGGTGTCTCGGTAATCTGTGTCTTTGCACCGGTTCCGTATCCGAACAGGACCATCTCTGTATCCTTTGATACGGACTTGACCATCCCATAAGGGGAAACATCTTTATAGACCCAGGTATCCACAACACCCTCTGCATCCTGATACTGAGAGTGCTGGGTCTTGAATGTCCCTGCAGGAACTTTGATCGTCTCCGTCCCTTTATCAATCACCTTACCCGTTTGTCCCTGAGCTTTCGGTGATTGTCCCATCATCTGAACAGGCATCTCCATGGCAGGTTCATTCCCTTGTTTGACGATCATTCTTTTTATATTTTTCTGATCTTCCGGATTTCCAGAGACAAGCATTTTCATGATGGTGCGTCCATGTTTTCCTCCTTCCATCACGGTTTCATACCAGTAAGCGTCTCCTTCCTTCCCAACCACAGCCACCTTCATCTTCATCGATCCTTCCCCCTTGGTTGTGATCTGGTATTCTGACCATCCACCCACCACGGGTTTGAATTCACCACGGAATGAAGGTCCAGAGGACTGTCCCATCTGAGCAAAAGCAATTTGTGTAAGAGATAAGATAAAAAGTGTTGTTATCATCCAACTTATTTTTTTCATAGTATTTTCCTCCTTATACTTAATTTTTTAAAACAATTGTACTACTTCTTTTCCGATACGACAATGGCCGTCACATCACGGACGTCCTCCCCGATATAGGGACGCTGAACCTTAACCCAGAGTTTTGAACTGGCAAGATCTTTCGCACCATCAAAGATGAAAAAGGCCTCATATAGATCGTAGCTTTCATATTTTTTGGGTTGGCCTGAGGTTCCTGAAGCACGGGGCATTGTATATTCCTTAGCAATGCCTTTGTAAAAGGAAGAAACTTTAGAGAAAGAATCTGTGGTTGTGTAAATCGTGGCTTTGACGTTGGACATCTTGGCTGCTTGAGCAGCATCATTTGCCTCTTTGGTGGCCTTCTCATCAATCTTAGCACCAGGATAGAGTTTAAACTCTCCGGCAAAAATAAATGGAGAAAATACGAGAAAAATGAACAGGCTAACAATGGCTATCTTCTTCATGTTACCTCCTTCTCATTTACATCTGGATTAGGGTTTGATCCGTTCACGGTTGATCTCCTTTATTTTTTCCTCAATTTGGCCCGTCCAGTACTCCGGGCATAACCGCTTGAGACTTTTAAGCATGTGGTCAATACCGATCAGATGGGCTGCCACTTCCATGTTGCCCCATATCGCCGTGTCATTGGCGTTGTAACGGGTGCGGTCCGTTTTACATTGACTCATATGGGTTTTTTCGTGAGCGATAATCCCCTCGATCACTTCCTCGGGTGTGCAGTTCTTCCTGGCTTTCTCGCGGTAAGCTTGTTCGTTTACAAGATTGCAGTTCTCGTCAACTCCAATCTCATCACCCGCTCCCAACCCCTCACCTTCCTCATTTCCTCCAGCAGAGCTACTCCCAGCACCCGGGTCGCCTGGTTTTTTGTCGCACTCTAAAACACCTGCTGGAGGAGGTGAGCCGTAGAGTATTTCATAGGCCTTCCGATCGACATAACATTTATACTTGTCCATGTCTGTTGTTTTCTGTCTTGTAGCTTTGTCCAAATAGGCTTGGGCATATGCCAGATCGTGCCTGATCGCTTCGATCAAGTGCGGGCAAGGGTCGTTGGGTTTAAACTTCCAGTGGACGGTCAGGGTCTGCTCAAAACGAGGTTTTTTCTCTTGGAGCAGGGTCTGAGAGCCGCTGCAACCGTTGGGGTTGAAGTCTATGAATACGTTGGTGGCTGCGCCGCCCAAGGGCGTTGACAGCATGTACGGATTGGCGAGAACGACCGTGTTGGAATTTTGTGACCCAATAACTGTCTGGCTTGGTTTCGATCCGGGCGGTACAGGTTCCCACTCGAGTCGATTCTCCGTTGTGATTCCTGTGCACACATTGTGGCGCTGAGTGACGGAGTAACCGGACGTGGCCTGGAATACTTTCGTATCCAAAAAAAGATGGTATCTGCCCGCAGGCATCCCGCCTTGCCCGGAAGACCCGGTTTTATCCGCGTATTTCCCGTCAGAAACACGGTTCATGGAAAAGCCGGGTCTATAATTGAAGGTGGTTTTGAATTTTTTTTGGGCCACTTCCGGTTCCAGAATCACTTGTTTAAGGTTCAACGCTGTTCTTTCCCAGTTTCCCGGTCTACGGATATCTAAATTTGATCGGGTACGATGGATAGGCGTACAATCGGTCTTGTCGTACACCGTTTTAACATCCTTTTCTTGAAGATACTTGAGGTCATGTGTGACATCTCCTACCATGGCTTTACCGTTCTGTATGCAGACCTTTGCTTTTGTTGTCATGACATGTTGTGTTGAAAGCCCCTTGCCCGTGACCGTAGTGCCCGATGATGCCTGAAGAGGTTCGCTCGCCTTATTGGCTTCGTATTGAATTGTGATTTCCCCTATTACCTGGGAACTATCTGCAAAAGCAGAGTGAAACCACATCCCCATCCATAATGCGGCGAATAACGACAAACTTATTTTCAGAATAGCTTGCTTTGCCATGACACCGAGCTACATCCTGAGCTCATGTTTTGTGAGAAGCTACTGTTTTACCAGCTCAACGCGGCGGTTTTTGGCTTTTCCTTCCTCGGTATCATTTGAAGTAACGGGGGCCAAAGGACCTACACCGCCAGCCTTAAGACGGTCTGGTGCAATCTTGTATTTTGAAACCAGTTCTTTGACCACAGCCTCGGCTCTTTGCTGTGAGAGCTTCATATTATAATCAAGGCCACCGACATTATCGGTGTGACCTACCACGTAGAGTTTCAGCTTGGCATCCTGTTGAAGCAGTTTTGTTATTTCTTTCAAAGCGGGTTCGGATTCGGGCTTGACATCAGCTTTGTTGAAATCGAAGTAGATTCCGTAAATGGCTACATGACCAGTAGAACTTAAACCCTCGGCCATGAACTTGGCATTGGCAACTATTTCCTGAGTCATTGCCTGTTTTTCGACAACCGTAAGGTGGATATTTTCGGCGTCGGTATCAATGTGAATCCAAGCCCAAATTTCCTTATCGTCTTTAACGAGTTTCATGGATGTTCTGTAAGGTTTTTTGGGATCAATCACCCAGAAGGTTCCTCCAATCTTTTCGATGGCATTTGTGTAATTACGTGACACCTGGATGTATGAATATTTCCCTTTAAATCCCTTTTTTGTTGAATAACCTGTATAGAGTTTCCGCCCCTCAACCGTAACCTTTTGTTTTGTTGCGGGATCAATGAAGTCAAAGGCGTCAAATTCCTTTGATTCGCAAGTGTAAAGATAGTATCCTTCCATTCTTGAAAAGAGCGGATGATCCTTACAACCCTTTTTATCCTCCTGGGCCGATGCGATCCCTGTGGCCAACAAAATTCCCAACATCAAACCCAAAATAGTTTTCACTGTCTTTTTCATTGGTCCTACCTCCTTCTCGTAAAAAGATCTTCTCTTTGATCCAAGGCAAAAAAAAACCCATTTGGTCAAACTTCCAATATTCAGTGTCGGAAAATTGACTCAAAAAGGGCATCCTGGAATTTTAAATGGGCTTCTCATCATGGATATCTCGAAATCCTTTAGCCCACTTCAAAACCCAAACCTATTTAACTAATTATTTAAAAAATGTCAATGTGTTATTCATATTAGACGAATTTGAGAATAGAATATTCGTGAAACTTTTTCTTATTTATGATAAGAATGCAAGGATCGAAAAGGAGAAATAAATTTGTCCTGGCCGGCCTTGTGGGCAATTATATTCTGGGGATTATCTTTCATAGCTACCAAAGTGGTCCTGAGGGAGATCCATCCCTTTACCCTTCTGACGCTGCGGTTTGGAATGGGCGGTTTGCTTCTTCTCCTTTTTCAACTCAAGAAGGATAAATATTTTCTAAAAAAATTTAATTCCAAAGATTGGCTTTCCATTATTGTATTGGCCCTCGTGGGAGTTTCCGGTCACACCCTTCTTCAAGCGTATGGACTTCTCTATACCACTGCCATCAATACAGGATGGCTGATTGCCATTATGCCCCTCTGCATTGCATTTGCCGCTCGTTTTTATCTCGGAGAACCCATCACCCTCAGAAAAATCGGAGGGATCATCCTCGGTTTTTTTGGAGTCTCCTTGATTATTTCAAAAGGCATGTTTTCACTTTCTATATTTTATTTGGGCTCGACTTTTGGTGATTTTCTCATCCTCATCAGTGCACTTACCTGGACGGCTTTTACCGTAGGGGGAAGGGAATTCCTTTCAAGGTTTTCACCGCTTGCGGCGATTACACCGATCATTATCATCGGGTCGGTCATCACTTTTCCTTTCACCCTGTTTAAATGGGAATGGAATCTTCTTTTTCAATTGTCTTTGGCGGCATGGATGAGCCTCCTTTTTTTGGGAATATTTTGTTCCGGTCTGGCCTATCTTTTCTGGTACGCTGCCTTAGAGAAGAAAGACTCGAGCATTGTAGGAATATATCTTTATCTGGAACCCTTTGTAACATTGATCGGGGCTTACTTTTTATTGAATGAGGAAATTCGATGGATTACTCTCATGGGTGGCGGGATGATCCTTCTTGGAGTCTACCTGGCAACGCGGAAAAGTTTGATACAAAAATCTTGACATCCAAATTAATTAGTGATATCAAATGCCGCTGTAGAGCCTCATGGGCTAAAACCCATAGTTCCTACGAATGCTTCGAAGGGTAAAGACCGTTTTGGAAAAGGAGGGCAATCATCTTGGCAAAAGGGGTTGTGAAGTGGTTTGACACAAAAAAGGGGTATGGATTCATCGAACAACTTGGCGGCGATGATGTGTTTGTCCATTATTCGGGGATTACGGGGGATGGTTTTAAATCCCTTCGCGCAGGAGAGGAGGTAGAGTTCGAGGTCACCAAGGGTCCCAAAGGGCCTCAGGCGACCAATGTAACGAAGACGAGTTAACTCGCAAAGCGCATAGCGCCGCCTACCCTGCCTACTGGCAGGCAATCGCAGGTGGGCAAATTCTAAGTTATTTTTAAGCACTCATTTCGAATGACCGAAACGGTTTTGTTTGGAATTTCGAATTTTTTTATTTGGACCTTGGTGCTTGTAATTTGAATTTATTATTTTCCGTGTTCTTTGATCTTTTTTAAGGATTCTTTCGTTTTTTGGGTCAAAGGCCTTTTAAGGATCCTACCATTTTTTCAATCCTCTTTTTTCTAATATCTCGAAAAGGATTCCTTCCAAATTAATTCCGTCAACCAAGTACTGAATGGAGGGCAACCCCTTACATTTATACTGGGGTGTCGAAGGGTTGACTTTATGAAGGGGAGTTTATTAAATTTGAATTTTAAGAACGTGGCAGAGGATGAGGTCGTTTAAAACCCTTAAAATGGATTTCATTGAGAACCGATGGCGGATCCTGGTCGGGCTTACGGCTCTCCTCATCGTGGACGTCCTCCAACTCTTCATCCCAAGGGTCATTAAATATGTGATCGATGATCTTACCTTAGGCATTGCCACTCCTTCTCGGCTTATTTTTTATGGCGTAGAAGTCCTTCTCCTGGCTTTAGGCATCGGCTGTTTCCGATATGTCTGGAGGTATTTCTTATTGGGAGCGGCTCGCCGCATCGAAAAGACATTGAGAGACCGTTTGTTCGTTCACCTCCAAACTCTCTCCCCTTCTTATTTTTCACACACTAAAGTCGGGGACCTGATGGCCCATGCCACCAATGACATCGAAGCGGTCCGGATGTCACTTTCTTTGGGAATTGTGTTTTTAGTCGATACCATCATCTTGGGAGTGATGACAATCTTTTTCATGATTTACATCCATCCCCAGTTAACCCTTTATGCCATACTCCCCATGCCTTTGATCACGATGATCACCCTTCTTTTTAGCCGTGCGATCCATCGCCGCTTTGAAATTCTTCAAAAAAGTTTTGCCTCCCTCACCGAGAGAGTGAGGGAAGCGATCGCAGGGATCCGAGTCATCAAAGCCTACGTTTTGGAAGAAAGGGAAAAAGAGAAACTCTCTCAGTTGAGCCGAGAATATATCCAGAAAAATTTAAATGTCACCAAAGTTTGGGGGATGTTTTTCCCGATCATCCTATTTTTCTCTAATCTCTCTATGGCCATCGTGCTTTATTTGGGCGGAAAGCTGACCATCTTCCAATCGATTTCCACAGGTGATTTCGTGGCCTTCATGAGCTATCTCGGGTTGCTGGCCTGGCCGATGATGGCGTTGGGTTGGGCAATCAATGTGATCCAAAGAGGGAGCGCTTCCATGACCCGGATCAATCGAATCCTTACAGAGGTCCCAGAAATCTTCGATTCTCCCCAAATCCTTCCATTAAACAGTTTAGAGGGAAGAATAGAGGTGAGAAATCTCACCTTTTCCCCGGGAAATGGGGGAAACCCTCTACTTCAAGATATCCATCTCACGGTCGAAAAAGGGGAGGGGATTGTCATGGTTGGAAGGACTGGGTCTGGAAAGACGACCTTCTGCAATCTGGTGGCGAGGATTTTAGAGCCTCCGCAAGGCCACCTCTTTTTTGATGGGATCGAGGCGCACCAAATCCCTTTGGAGGTGTTGAGGAAATCTGTTGGATATGTGCCGCAGGAAACCTTCCTTTTCTCAGATACGATTCGCGAAAACATCGCCTTTGGGAAACGGGATGCGACCGATCAAGAGATTGAAGAGGCAGCACGTCTCGCCCAGATATACGATGAGGTGATGGAATTTCCGGAGGGGATGAATACCATGATCGGAGAAAAGGGGATCACCTTGTCCGGTGGACAAAGGCAACGTATTGCCATCGCCCGAGCCATCCTCATGAACTCCCCCATCTTTATTTTAGATGATGCCCTTTCATCGGTAGACATTCAGACGGAAGAGAAGATTCTGGAGGGTTTAGCGAGGTTCCTCCAGGGAAAGACAAGCATTCTGATTACCCATCGCATCGCTCCCCTCCGAAGGGCGGATCGGATTATTGTTCTTGAAGAAGGAAGGGTAGTTGAGGAAGGAAACCATCACACCCTTCTCTCTAAAGGAGGGGTCTATACCCAGCTCTATTGGCAGAGGCAATTGGAGGAAGAACTGGCAAAAGAGAATAATCGTTAGGAATTCGAAGTTCGGAGCAATTTGTTTTTAATTAGCTCTTTTACTCCTAACTCCGAACTCTAAACTCCGATCTGACGAGTTTTTTATGTACACTGATTTTGGCTATATGGAAGAGGGGAAATTAGGGAAACCGTATGACCTGAAATTGATGGCCAGGTTGGGGGAATTTCTCAGGCCTTATTGGAAACTGATGGTTCTTTCCCTTCTTTTCGTTTTGATAATGGCTGGGTTAGACCTCTTGATTCCCTATTTGACGAAAGAGGCAATCGATCGATACATCGTCGTGGCGGCAAGAGAAATTATTTTGAAGGAAGACGGCTCGTCTGAGGAGCATCGTTTCATGACCCTCTATGGTTCTTCGCTCATTTCTAAAAATGAGAAAGGAAAATTTCTTCTTCCTCCCGATGGATGGAGGGGAATGGATCGAAAAGAGATGGCCCTTTTTCAAAAAGCCGGTCTCCTTACGGAAAATCGATATTATCTGCTTATTCCGGAAACCCAGAAGGAACATGACCTCTTAAAAAAATATCCTCATCTATTTGAAAGGAGTGGTTCCCATTGGTTCCTCTCTTTTGATCGGATGAAGGAGTTGAAAAAGGAAGACCTCCTCGTTTTAAGAGGGAAGGATGTGGACGGGGTTTTTCGGATCGCCCTTCTTGTTGTTTTTATTTTGGTAGCCAATTTTGGTATCAGTTTTTCTCAGGTCTATGCGATGGAGGTGGCAGGTCAAAAGATGATGCACAGCCTCCGCATGAAAGTTTTCTCTCATCTCCAAGCCCTTCCCGTCTCTTTTTTTGATAAGAATCCAGTGGGAAGATTGGTGACCCGAATGACCAACGATATCCAGAACGTCCATGAAATGTTTACCTCGGTTCTCATCCATCTTGTCAAAGACATTCTCTTGCTGATCGGGATTATTATCCTGTTACTTCATCTCCATCGGGAGCTTGCCTTGGTCTCTTTCTCTGTCATCCCTTTTATTTTCGTCACCACCCTTTTCTTCAGTCGTCGAGCCAGGGATGCATTTCGGGAGATCCGGTTAAAGATCGCTCAAATGAATTCTTTCTTCCATGAAAATTTCTCTGGCATCAAGGTCGTCCAGCTCTTTCGCAGGGAAAAAGAGAATAGCCGACGATTTGCAAAAGTAAATCAAGGGCATTATCTGGCCAACCTGAGACAGATTTCCATCTATGCCTTTTTTGTACCGCTCGTTGAAATCCTGAGCTCAGGAGCCATTGCCCTTCTCCTCTGGTATGGAGGCGGAAAGGTCATTCAGGAGATGATCACCCTTGGAGCGTTGGTTGCATTTCTTTCCTATATTCGGATGTTTTTTCAACCCATTCGAGACCTTTCCGAGAAATATAATATCCTTCAATCCGCAATGGCCTCCCTCGAAAGGATCTTTTCATTACTTGATGAGAAGCTGAAGGAGGTCCTGTCCTCCTCTTCCGAAAAAGAGGAGATCAAGGGAAATATCGAATTTCGCCACGTTTCCTTTTCCTATAATGGAGAGGATCAGGTCCTAAAGGATGTCTCCTTCACCGTAAGGGAAGGAGAAACGGTGGCCATCGTGGGGGCGACGGGAGCCGGAAAAACTTCTCTGTTACATCTTTTCGAGCGATTCTACGAAATAGAGGAAGGGGCAATTCTTCTCGACGGGGTTGACATTCGGATGAGAGATCTCTCGCATCTCCGTTCCCAAATCGGGTTGGTGATGCAGGACACCTTTCTTTTTGCCGGGGATATCGAGGAGAATATTCGATTGGGGAATCGAGCGATGGATGAAGAAGCCATCCGAGAGGTGGCGCGCCTCGTCAATGCTGAGAAATTTATTCAACGGTTGCCTAATGGGTATCGAACGAAAGTGGGAGAAGGAGCGGAAACCCTATCCGCAGGGGAAAGGCAACTATTAGCCTTTGCCAGGGCTTTATCCATCAATCCTAAAATTCTTATCCTCGATGAAGCCACCTCTCATATCGACCCTGAAACAGAGCGATTCATTCAGGAAGGGCTGGTCCGGTTGCTCAGGGGGAGAACGGCCATCATCATTGCCCACCGGCTTTCCACCATCCAACATGCAGATCGAATCGTTGTTCTCCATAAAGGAAGGGTTCGAGAAATCGGAACCCATCCGGAGCTGATGGCCCAGAAGGGAATCTATTATAGACTTTATCAAATTCAGTTTGGCCAGGCCTAAGTGAAGTTCGGAGGGGTGAGTTCGGAGCCTTGACTAAAAACTCCGAACTAAATGCTCCGAACTCATCTGCAATCCCAATTGCAGATTGATGAAAGGTTGACAAAATAGGATGGCTATCCTATATAGGAGAAGTGGTTATGGAAGAGAAGGAAGAATCCCCACAGAATGTGGGCAATGAGCAAGAGAAAAGGCGAGAGATTGATCTCAATACGCTTTTCCCCTCGAAGGGTTATGATTTAAACCGCCTTTTCCCCGATGAGGGAACGAAGAAACTTCTTTACGAGCTGAGGCGAAACAAACGGGATATTGAACGATTTATCAAAAGCCTTCATGTTGAGGAGGAGTAAATGGAGTGCCCCCATTGTGGTTATCTATTAGCTTTTTCATCCTGTGCAGAATGCGGAGGAGAGATTCCTGCCAAGAGTCGTTACTGCTGTTGGTGTGGGAAAACAATAACGGTCGAGCAAGAGGAGACGGATTTGTCAGAAAGAAAATTGTGTAGTGATGGTTCTTGTGTTGGCACGATCAACGGAAAGGGATTTTGTAACATTTGTGGGAAACCTTACTTAAGTGAACCGGTCTAATTCTTTTTATAAATAGACCAACCCCTTAACGGCATGACCATCGTCGGAAAACCTTTTTAATTCAGGGAATTGGTGACATTGACAGGGAGGACGATAGTGATTATGTTATTGGAGTAGGTTTAATTCATTCAATTTATAGGAGGAAATGATGATATTTTTACCCAGAGGGGGGGCCGATCGAGATGAAAAAGGGAAGGACGATAAAGTCGTTGTTCCCCAGGAACTCCCCATATTACCATTGAGAGGGACGGTCCTATACCCTGACCTCATTCTACCTATCATGGTCGGCCGAAAGAAATCTGTAAAACTGGTGGATGATGCGATGGATTCTGACCGCATTATCGGTGTGATCACTCAAAAAAGGTCTGAGATTGAAGATCCGAGAGAGTCAGATCTTTATTCTGTCGGTGTCGCTGCCCTTATTTTAAGGATGATCCGAGAATTAGATGGAAGTCAACGAGTGATCGTCCAGGGAGTTTCAAGGATCAAGGTCAAAGAATATATTCAGCGAGAACCTTATTTTAAGGCAAGAAGCGAAGTGATTGAAGAAGGTCTGGTCCAAGGGGTCGAGATCGAGGCCCTTATGATGAATTTGAAGAATCTTTTTCAAAGGGCCGTCGAGTTGGCTCCTTATCTTACGAGCGAATTAGGGACCATGGTCTCAAATATTAAATCACCTGCTATCCTCGCTGATTTGATTGCCTCGAACCTGAATATCTCCACCACAGAAAAGCAGGGAATTTTGGAGACCTTCGATATTCGGGAACGATTGACCAAAGTTCATCTCTTTCTGAATAAGGAGGTTCAGGTCTTGGAACTGGGCAACAAGATCCAATCACAGGTCAAAGAAGATATGGATCGAACCCAGAGGGAATACTATCTCCGAGAGCAATTAAAAGCGATCAAAAAGGAACTGGGGGAATTGGATGAACATTCCACCGAGATCAAAGAGCTGAAAGATAAGATTAAAAAGGCCAAGATGCCTCCCGAGGCGTTGGCAGCGGCGGAAAAGGAGTTGGATCGTCTGGCCAAGATCCCTCCAGCCTCTGCAGAATATACCGTCGCCAGAACCTATTTAGATTGGTTGGCAGAGCTTCCATGGTCTGAAACCACAGAGGATAATCTGGATATTGATAATGCTCAAAAGACATTGGATGAAGACCACTATGATCTGGAAAAGGTGAAGAAAAGGATTTTAGAATACCTGGCAGTAAGAAAACTAAAGGCAGATATGAAAGGACCGATCCTCTGCTTTGTGGGCCCTCCAGGGGTAGGAAAGACATCTCTCGGGAAATCGATCGCTCGAACCATGGGCCGTAAATTCATCCGGATCTCATTGGGGGGTGTTCGAGATGAGGCCGAGATCCGTGGACATCGCCGAACCTATGTTGGGGCACTACCCGGCCGGATCATTCAAGGAATCAAAAAAGCAGGGTCGAATAATCCGGTTTTCATGTTGGACGAAGTGGATAAGATTGGAATGGATTTTCGTGGAGATCCTTCCTCAGCCCTTCTGGAGGTGTTGGATCCTGAACAGAACTTTTCCTTTTCAGATCATTATATCGATGTCCCTTTTGATCTCCAGAAGGTGATGTTCATCACTACAGCAAATGTCTTGGATACCATCCCCCCTGCACTCAGAGACCGGATGGAAACGCTCGAGCTCCCTGGTTATAGCGAAGATCAAAAGATGATGATCGCTAAAGAGTTTTTAATCCCCAAGCAGATCAATGAACATGGATTGAGTTCGGACTACATCGAATTTCAAGATGCTGCCATTCAGACCATCATCAGTTCCTACACGCGAGAGGCCGGGGTTAGAAATTTGGAGAGAGAGATTGCGACCACATGTCGGGGAGTGGCTAAAGATGTGGCTCGGGGGATCAAAGAGAAGGTAGTGATCGGTCCAGAGAACCTGAATAAATTTTTGGGACCGGTTAAATATTTTCCTGAGGTGGCAGAACGGACATCTGATCCAGGGGTGGCAACGGGTTTGGCATGGACTCCTACCGGCGGTGATATCATCTTTGTGGAAGCGACGAAGATGAGAGGAGAGAAGGGGCTGACCTTGACAGGGCAATTAGGAGATGTGATGAAGGAATCCGCCCAGGCCGCATTAGCCTATGTGCGGTCCAAGTCGAAAGAACTCAATATCGCGGAGGATTTTTTCGAAAAGAATGATATCCACATTCACGTCCCGGCTGGTGCTATTCCTAAAGATGGGCCATCAGCAGGGATCACGATGTTTGTGGCGCTGACCTCTCTATTGACCAACAAACCTGTACGAAATGATGTCGCCATGACAGGTGAAATTACACTGAGAGGATTGGTTCTTCCAGTAGGAGGGATTAAAGAAAAGGTCCTCGCTGGGATGCGGGCCGGGATTCGGACCATCATCCTTCCAAAGAAGAATGAAAAAGATCTGGAGGAGATCCCCGAGCACATCCGAAATCAGATGAATTTCAAATTTATCCAGAGGATGGATGAGGCCATTGAACTGGCGCTCAAACCGACAGAGCCACTGAGCACAGAAAGAGAGACCTTTAGCGTTCCGGTGAGTTAAGACTCTAAATTTCATTACCTCCTTTTCCGATGCTTACCTGGAGTTTCAGCTTCTCGTCTGAGGCCAATCGTGGATTTTCCAAAGCTTAGATCCATCCATATCTTTCCAATCCAACGTTCTGGACAGACAATGCTCTGTCTTCAAGATCCACAAAACATCAGTGAGAAGGCCCTTTTTTTGTCCCCTCCTCTTTATTTCATCATTTCTCTTTTTGATGGGCAGCATTCGCTTTTGGATATCCAGACTGAATATATGAGAAGGTTTGGAGAATTTCTTTATACAGAGAAACTGGAGGAGATCATCACTCAATTGGAGGAAGCTTTCTTTCTCGAAGGGGAACGATTTCAAGAGGCATTGAGGCAAAAAGAGGAGGATTTTAAAAGGGCTCCATTGCGGGAAGCGATGTTTGCCGGGAAAAGTTACGAGGGGAATCCAGAAAAATTGAGGGTTCAACTTGAAAGGTATTTTACAGGGGTAGAGGGTCCAGGGGCTCTTGGAGAAAAGTCAGGGGGAGGAGGTTTAAAGGGAGTGGTTGCACCCCACATCGATTTTCAAAGGGGGGGATATTGCTATGCCTTTGCCCACCGGGAGATATGGGAGAAGAATTCTTCCCATTGCTTTATCATTTTTGGGACGGCCCACACTTCCATGGACAATCCCTTTTGCATGACACGGAAGGATTTCGTCACCCCATTAGGGACGTTGAATGGAGACAGGGAATTGGTGGAGGCGATCCAATCCCGATGTCCTTATGACCTGTTTAGAGATGAAGGGGTGCAGCGAAGCGAGCATTCCATTGAATTTCAATGTGTTTTTCTTAGGTATCTTTATCCAGAACCCATCCCACTAAGAGTCGTCCCTATCCTGAGCGGATCCTTTCATGAGGTGATTGAGCAAGGCATTTCACCCATGGCATTCAAATCCATCCACCAGTTCATCCATGCCCTAAAAGAGGCTGTTTCATCCATGGGGAGAGAGGTTTGTTATATCGCCAGTGCCGATCTTTCTCACATGGGGCTTCAATTTGGAGATCGAGAAGGCATGAACGAATATGGGCTCAGAATCCTCTCTCAACAAGACCAAGAGATGTTGGAATATGTGGAAAGGGTGGATGAGGAGGGGTTCTTTTCATCCGTCGCAAGGGAGAAAGATCGAAGGAAAATCTGTGGTCTTCCTGCCATCTATGCCATGTTGAAAACCCTCGAACCCAAGGAGGGGAAGCTCCTCAAATATGGTCAGGCTTTTACTCCAGAGACCCAATCCGCCGTCACTTTTGCCAGCCTTGCGTTCTACTAAACAGTAATGAGTTCGGAGTTCAGAGTTCGGAGGGGTAAACCTAAGAAAAATTCCCAACCAAATATTTTTAACGAGATACTCCGAACTACAAACTATTCACTCCGAACTATTTGCGAAGCAAATCAGGAGGGTTTTTGTTTTAATTTTTCGATGGAGGGGTAGAGTTCGGAAAGTTTTTTCTCTACGTCTTGGGGAAGATCAACTTGGAGATTGAGAATCTTTTCCCTGAGGAGGGCTAAAGCGCCTAATTTTTCACTCACTTCTTTTGGAGTGATCCGGCTCAGTCTTTTCGAAACCTCTTTTACTTCCTCGTTGAGGAATTCAACCAGTTTTAAAATCTCGAGAATCTTTTTTTGAGACATCTGAATTCCCCTCCTCTGAGTTATCTCACCATACCTGATTTGGGATAAGATTTCAAGGAATTTTATCCACTTTACTCATTTATCACTTCTTCTCTTTTAAAATCCGATAGGCTGTGGCCCTCTGCTTCTTCTAAAATAAAGTCAAGAATAAAGATTTGACCCCACTTTAACGACAAGACCAGTAATGGTTTAGTCCTCTAAAACCTCTTCTCTTTCAAATTTCGAGAGGCTAGGCCCCTCGGCTTTTTCGAGTCCTTTTATCCATGTGTTGACACGATCCTCCCCGTAGGCTTTTTTCCAAGCATCAACGATTTCATCCACAGGGATATCTGCATAGACCCCACGAAACGCCACATATTCCATAAATTTTTGTTTCTGCAAATTATAGGGTTGAAAAAGGGAGTCTTCACGGCCATTAAATTCAAGGGGTGGCACATGATGTTTTATACAAAGTTCTCTGTTAAAAGCAGGAGTGGCCTTCACCCACTTCCCCTCAAGATAGAGCTCTACAAAACCATGACAAACAAAGAGATCCGTTCCCATGAAATCAACAAGTTGCTGTGTGGTAAGGTGGTTACGGACATCCGCCAACCCGACACGCGAAGCAATGCCACAGGTTCTCCCTAAAGCGCAAAGAAGGGAGGCTTTGGGGACGCAGAAACTTTTACCACGGTTGAGCACATAGCTCGCGCGATAATGCTCCGGCGAATAAAAGGGAGAGTAGGGATCATATAGAATCATATCACGAACGGCATAATATAGTTTGATCGCTATCTCAATTGGGTCTTTGCTTTGGCCAATGGTCTTGATTGCAAAGTCCCTGATACTTTTATGATCGCTATCAATAATCGGTGTCGCGATTAGGTATGGCGTATGATCTTGATCCAATCTCCACCCTCATCGAAATAATTTATTATAACCCTTTACTTCAATATTCCACCATTTCATGGAAAAGACAAGGACCTTAGAGTCGTCGAGGTAGAATCGCACCGAGATGCAACCCAATTCGAAGGTAGAGCAATGCTCCAAGGACCAAAATAAGCAGAATAAGCACCCCATAATCTATTCCTCGCATATGTGGTTCATAGTAAAGGGTACGTTTTGATTCAGGGCTAAACCCCTTCGATTCTAAAGCCATGGCTAAAAGATTGGTGTGGCGGATGGCGTAAATGAAGAGAGGCACAGCTTGGGGAATGAACTTACTCAGCCGGCTAAAGATGTTTCCAGATTCGAGATCCAATCCCCGTGATATTTGAGCTTGGATGATGGTGGCTCCTGCACCGGCGAAGGTCGGTACAAGTCTTAAGGCAGTTGAGAGAGCAAAAGCAATGGCATAAGGACACCCCATTCGAATGAGACCATTGGTGATTTCCTCATTTCGGGTGGTTGAAAGAAAGATCAGACCGGTGCCTACAAAGGTGGCCAAACGCAGTCCCATGGCAATGCCATAAAGAAGGGATTCTTGGCTCACCTGAATGGATCGAAATGACCACAAGAGGGTTGGTCCTTTGACAAAAAAGGGCCACATGACCGTGCTGAAGATAATGAGAAGTGCAAGGATCAATCGGAGACGCCAGAAGTTTTTCAATGCCCTGGCTGAGACGGCGATCCATGTGACACCCAAACTGATAGCCGCCATATAAAAGGGATGATTGAAACATAAACAAATGGAGAAGATGATCAACACACCAATCATCTTTGTCCGTGGGTCAAGGCGATGAAGCCAGGTATCTTGATCAAGGTAGAGAAAAATGTTCATACAACATTATCCTTTGCAAACTGAAAGATGAAAAATTCAAAATACCTTTCAATCTTCAATTCAAACTTGAATTTTTCAGTTTGCATTTTTCAATTTGCATCGGGTTTATGCTCCTTTAATTCTTTTACCAACTGTTCTACCGTGAGGGCCTCCGTGCCCAACCAGTTGCTCAATCTTACAAGCGAAGGTGGAGAGAGCGAGGCTTCTGCCATTTGGGCTTCGTTTGCAAAGACCGAACGGGTGGGCCCATCTAATAAAATACAGCCCTCTTTTATGACAATCGTTCGACGGCCATATTCAGCGGCCACCCACATGGAATGGGTAATGATGATGATGGTGTGCCCCTGTTGGTTTAAACGTTTTAACATTTCCATCATGTTCCGTTGATGTGGATAGTCAAGGCCGGTGGTTGGTTCATCGAGGACGATCACCTGGGGTTGAGCGGTTAGGACCGAAGCCACAGCCACACGTTGCCTCTCCCCTTTAGTCAAAGCAAAAGGGATTTTCTGCTCATATCCCTGCAAACCCACGGCTTCCAAAGCCTCCGCCACACGCCTCTCAATTGTTTTAACAATTTCGCCTTGCATCTTAAGCCCAAAGCCCACTTCCTCGGCGACTGTCCTGGCAAAGATTTGGTGATCCGGATTTTGAAATACATATCCCACGAATCTTGCTAACTCTCGATGGCTATAGTCCGTGGTGGGTTTCCCCTTCACCCACATACGTCCAGAGGTAGGTTTGAGCAAACCATTGAAGTGCTTGGCCAGGGTTGTTTTACCAGATCCATTTTGGCCCAAAAGGGCAATGAATTCGCCTTCACGGATAGAGAGATTAATCCCTTTCAGTGCCTCGACGTGGTAAGTGGGATAGAGGTATTTTAATTCGTCAGCATTGAGAATTGGCGAACCGATGGTGTTGCCCATTGAGACTGTCTTGAACTTTGGTTTACGGCGTTGAGTTAAATTGTACTTCTGAATGAGTTCGATCGCATTTTCCGCTGTTAAAGGATTTCCAGGCCAGTTCATCAAATGGAATAGTTCTACCATTGGTAGCGCTTTGATCCCACATGACTCCATCTCAGGGAGGTTCACGAGGATTTCCGAAGGGGGTCCCTGTGCAGCAATCTGACCTTCACGCATCAGCCACACCTGATCCGCCGTGACCGCGACTTCCGGTTCATGATCCACGATGAGAAGCGTGCGGCCCTCTTCCCGGATATTTTTAGCCACCGAGATGACCTCTTTTTGGCTTAAGGGATCAAGGTCAGTGGTGGGTTCATCCATGACCAGGATGTTCGATTCCAATGTCAGGACCGAACCGATGGCGAGGCGTTGCTTCTGCCCTCCGGAAAGGCTCGCTGGCTCACGATTGCGGAGTTTTTCTAAACCAACGTAAGTCAGGTACCGTTTAATCCGTCGCTCAATCTCAGAACGAGGAAGACATTGGTTTTCTGGCCCAAAAGCCATTTCCAATTCCACATTGGTGGAAAAGAGTTGCGCCTCAAAGTCTTGAAGGACCAGACCAACGAGGCGTGACATCTCTGCCACTCGCTGTCGTGTCGTATCTTGCCCTTTGATCAGGACACGTCCTTGAAATTGGCCGCGAAAGAATTTTGGGACAAGGGCATTGAGGCTAAAGCAAAGTGTCGATTTTCCTGCTCCACCATAACCCATGATGACGATGAAACTTCCTTCTTTAATTTGGGCTTGGATATTTTGCAGGGCAGGTCGTTTCATCCCCTGATAGGTAAATGTCAGATCTTCGATGGAAATGGCGATACCCATAAAATTGGTTTTTAGTATATGGGTTAGGGTTAGAGAGCCCGTCTCGTTTAAGGTTAAAAGGTTAAGGTAAAGGGTAATATGTTTTTGAGACGAAAAACTCAACCCAGTAACGAAACCGGCCTCTTTACCTTGATCTCTAAACGATTATCGTTCTGTTTACAGCAAGAGGCTCCCAAGGATAATGGCAATGGCGGAGATCCAGCCGATTGTTGTTTCTGAAAAATCAGTGATCATCCCGCCCAAGAGGCCAAAAATTGAAGCCACTGTCACCAGCCATGCGCCAATAGGTCCGGTCCGAGGCAGGCCAATATCATTCTCATCCATCACATCAGCCCAGAATAGACCCAGCGATTGTTTGGTGACGCTGTAGACGGAGAGGAGCAGGAGAAATCCGATCCAACTGGCGATGGTATCGTTCAGGGTGATGATTTTGATGAGGATGGGATAGGGTACAATTCCCAAAGTATCCGCAGCGATGCTGATGATCACAGCGCATGCAGCACTGGAGATAAAGGCGATGAGAATGTAGCTCACCCAACAACGCCAACTCTGCGATCTCCATTCTCGCGATTTTACGGAGAGAGGGAATAAAGTCATCCACATCGTGTAGGGCAAATAGCCCAGCAGAAAATTGCCTACAAAACCTGCAACGGAAGTCGGACCCAGCGTTCCCCCGAAAATGTCGCCAATGAGATTGCCGATTGCCGTTCCCCAGGCCCCAGCCGGGCCAAAAAGTAATCCGAACACCATCGGAAAGATATTGGCAACTCGCACTTCCGTAATTCCCGGTATAATAGGAATGGCAGTTTTAAAGGCGACCAGCGCTGCCCCGTAGATCGCTGCACAGACGGCCACCAGAATAATCATTCGCGTGTTTTTCCACATTCTCATGGCAGCCTTCATTTCATTCTCCCTATCGTATTGGAATTTACTAAATTGGGATACGGGAGTCAATAAGATTCAATCAACCTGGAATTTCAGACCTCTTGACGCAGATCGATCTACTGACTTATGATGGGAATCAATTTAAATCAGGAACAAATTCCCCTTGAGAAGGAAACGATCATGCCAGCCAGTATTGCCCATCTTTTGATTTGTAATAAAGCTGTTAAAGTTCTTCAGGAAGGAGGTGAGTATGAAGCGTTCATCAACATCCTTGACCAAGATGAGCGCAAACCTTATCTCAATCTCGGATCCATCGGCCCGGATTTATCCTACTATGGAAGTCCGTGGGAAGGGTTGAAGAACCTCCTTCTTGAGCAATCGGACAAACCGCTTGGGGTCGACGGATGGTCTTACCTTCTTCACTCAAGGGACCCCAATCAATTTCCCCTGACTCTCATTGAGCTGACTTGGAAAGACACTCGATGGGAAGAACAAGAATGGGAAGGCAATGATTTTGATAAATTCGCCTTTGTCTGTGGATTTCTTTCCCATATGGCTGCGGATCAGATCATCCATCGTTTGGTCAATGATATTGCCGGCCCTTATTACCGAAAGGGAGAGAATAGGAAAATCCACCGAGAATGCGAGATCTACCAAGATGTTGGCCTCTTTCATTCTCTTTATCCGAAAGAAGATTTCGTGAAGAAGTCCTTTCATCTCTGGGTTGACCTCGATCCGCAGAGCTCCTTAAATGCACCTAAGTGGTTTCGATATTTTATTCAGAGGGGTTTTGTGGAAAGCCACGGCGTTTATCCAAAGGAGGAGGAGATTGAGGATTGGGTGGATGGTCTCCTGCTCATTCTGAGAGGGATTAAATGGATCGGACCTTATAAAACTGCTTATGAAGAGTTGAAGGAGCAGGAGTTCTCGTCGGAGAAATTTATCCGGTATTTTAAAGATTATATGAATTTTTTCTTCCAGGCGGTGGAATTGACCAGCATCTATTGGAGGGCGGTGTTTGAGCTCTATGATCCCCCGGGTCACGTTCTTCAGATCTCGGATCCCATGCGGAAGCGATTCAAGAGGGTAGTCCAGAATTCCGACCTCTCTTCCCCTCTTCAAAAAAATATTTTAAAAGACGCGAAAGAAGCCCTTCAAACAGATGTGCCCCGTAAATTTAATGCCCTTTTGAGCAAAAGAAAGTTGGCCATTCGAAGAGAAAAAATTCTTTCCATTCATTCGGAAGATGTGGGGAAGTTTTCTTAATTCGAGGTCAAGAGTTAAAAAATGGATTTGTTTTTCTCTCCCTGCCCACGGTGGTTTTGGGGCCATGCCCTGGATAGACAGTGACGTCATCCCCCAGGGTGAAGATCTTATTTCTCACATGGCGTAACAGGCCTTCGTAGTCTCCTCCGGGGAAATCGGTCCTTCCGATGGAACCTGCGAAAAGGGTATCCCCGACAAAGACAATTTTATCGGTAACCAAAGAAATGCCTCCAGGAGAGTGGCCTGGAGTATGGAGCACTTTCAGTGAGAGGTCTCCAATCGTGATGATATCTCCTTCTTTAAGATAACGATCTGGAGGAGGAGAATCCTCGACAGCCATTCCCCACATACCTCCACCCCGACTTTGATTTAAGATCATCGGGGCATCGGCAGGGTGAATGAGAAGTTGAGCGCCAGTCACTTTCTTTAAGCGTT
Organism: Syntrophaceae bacterium; assembly: GCA_013388645.1. Lineage (GTDB taxonomy): Bacteria > Desulfobacterota > BSN033 > BSN033 > UBA1163 > UBA1163. The sequence goes on from JACAEV010000112.1 coordinate 43,934, forward strand.
TATTCTCGGCTGAGTGGTCGAAGTGACCATGGGTATTGATGATATAGAGGCAACGCAATCTATCTTTGGCGAGCGCAATCAAGATTCTATCCGCGTCACCGCCCGGGTCGATCACAGCGGATTCCTTGGTCCGCTCGCAACCTAAAATATAGCAATTGGATTGAATGGGCCCAACGACCAACATCCGTAATATCAACGTCACACCCCCACAATTATTATTATTATCAAAATAAATTTAATTACGACATCGGGTATCGTCAAGGATCATTATATTCTTTTGACAAAAGCCTTGAAGTTACATATACATTAAAGATCATTTCATAGAGGGAGGAATCTGATGGGACAGGAAAAGGAGATCATGGGGGCGGAGCCCTTTAAGATCAAAATGGTAGAGCCCATCCGTTTAATTCCCAGGGTGGAGAGGGTGAAACGGATGGAGGAGGCCTATTTTAATGTGTTCAGACTCAAACCGGACGATGTCTATATCGATCTTCTAACCGATAGCGGGACCTCAGCGATGAGTGATTATCAATGGGCGGGGCTGATGATGGGTGATGAATCCTATGCAGGATCAAGGAATTTTTATCACCTCGAACAGGTGGTTCAAGACCTCATGGGATTTCGATACGTGATTCCAACCCATCAGGGAAGACCGGCTGAAAATATTCTATTTTCCGCTCTGATCCAACCTGGCCAAATGGTACCGGGAAATGCACATTTCGACACCACCGCAGCACATATCCGTCACAAGAAAGGGATTCCTGTAAACCTCCCTATCCCCGAAGCGCTCCGAACGGGAGAATTTCATCCCTTTAAAGGAAATGTCAATATCGGTGAACTGGAAGCGCTCCTCAATCAGGAGGGCAAAAATATCCCTTTCTTTCTGATGACCATTACCAATAATACGGGTGGGGGACAACCTGTCTCGATGGAAAACATCAGGAAGGCTCGCGAGATCACATCGAAGTATCGTATTCCCCTTTATTTTGATGCGGCCAGGTTTGCAGAGAACGCCTATTTTATTAAGGAGAGAGAAGAGGGGTATAGAGACCGATCGATCAAGGCCATTGTGAAAGAGATGATGTCTCACGGGGATGGATGTGTGATGAGCGCGAAGAAAGATGGTTTGGTGAACATGGGTGGCTTCATCTGTACGAATGATGAAGGAGTTTATCAGAGATGCGGTGAGTTGCTCATCTTGATGGAGGGGTTTCTCACTTATGGGGGGTTATCCGGAAGGGATCTGGAGGTGATGGCTCGAGGATTGGAGGAGGTGGTAAGTGAAGATTATCTGACTTATCGCATTAGACAGGTTCGCTATCTCGGGGAGAGACTGATGGATGCTGGGATTCCGATTATCCATCCAACCGGTGGGCACGCGGTCTATATTGATGGAAGGGCTTTCCTTCCTCATATCCCCCAAAGTCAATTCCCGGCTCAAGTCACTTCTGTAGAGCTTTATATGGAGGCAGGGGTTCGCAGTCTTGAGATCGGAACCGTTGCCTTTGCAAGAAAAGATGAGAAGACTGGAGAGACGATCTACCCTCCCTTAGATCTGACTCGTCTGGCGATCCCCCGCAGAGTCTATACGGATCGTCACATGGATGTGGTTGCAGAGGGAGTCATTCGTATCTCCAAAAGGAAGGAAAGTATTCGGGGCCTCAAAATCAATTGGGAGCCCAAAGTATTGAGACACTTCTTAGCGAAATTCTCAAGGGTATAGGGGGGCCATGAAAAGGGCGAGCGGGGAGGTAGAGATAGAAAATCTAATGGAGGCAGGACCATATAAAAGATGATGGATGATTCGGGAAATTGGTAGAGGAATTAAATATTCAGAGAGGATATGGTTTAGTGGAGTCAAGGATCGATTTCCGAAAAGGGTTGCTTCAACTCTTTAGGGCAATACGATGCTGATGAGGGAGACAATGATCCATCGAAAGAATCCGATCAGTGGATTCAGAATCCCAAGATAAAGGAAAGCGATGATGATAAAAAACCCATAAGGCTCCAGGCGGGAAAGCAAATACTGCGTTCCTCTCGATGCCATTCCCATCAGTATTTTTGAGCCATCCAGTGGTGGGATAGGAATCAGATTCAGAGCGGCCAGCGTGATATTGATCAGGGCTACATAATGACATACCTTGAAGACCAAGTTGAGGGCTCCTCCAGAAGGGAGGGTCGAAAATAACCGTATACATAATAGGGCGAGAAAGGCGAAAAGGATATTCGCAAGGATTCCGGCTGAAGAGACAAAGATGAGCCCTTTCCGCCTGTCTGAAATGTTATTGAAGTTGACTGGAACGGGTTTGGCCCACCCAAAGCCAAAAAGAAAGAGCATGAGGGTACCGATGGGGTCGAGGTGTTTAAGGGGATTGAGGCTCAAACGGCCCAACCATTTGGCAGTTGGGTCCCCCATCTTATATGCGACCCAACCATGGGCCACTTCATGGATGATAATCGAGAACAAGAGAGGAATGGCGACCAGAGCAAAAGCCAAAGGGTCACTCGTTAGAAGCTTCAAAAGTCCCATATAAAAAATTTTACAATATATTCATGTATAAATAAAGAAAATAAGATGATGGATCAGTGACCCAACGTGATATCCGTTTTAAGCGAAGGCAACTTAAGTATGGGGAATTGGTATACTCTTTCATCAATCGAAAAGATCTTTGAACAAAAATTTTCGATTGCCACAGGTGTGCAATTACTATGGAAAGGTAGAGATTCTTTCCAAACCATTTTTGATGCTATCCAGCATGCAAAACAATTCATTGGTCTTCAATTCTATATATTTAAAAATGATGAAACCGGGGTCGCCTTGGCAAAACTGCTGAAGCAGAAGAGCCGAGAAGGGGTGAAGGTCTATCTCTTATATGATCACTTTGGGTCTTTCGGAACTTCAAAAAGTTTTTGGGATGAAATGAAACGGGAGGGTATTCAGATCAAAGCCTCCCACCCCTTCAAATGGACGGCTCCCTTTCATTATGTCCATCGAGATCACCGAAAGCTCATAGTGATCGATTCGAAAAAGGCCTTCACCGGGGGTCTGAACATCGCCAACGAATACAGCGGATTTCATCTTCGGAGGCGAAGTAGGGGTTGGCGCGATACGGGAGTCTTGGTAGAGGGACCGATTGTCAACGACCTTTTCGACACTTTCAAGAAGAGCTGGAAGACCTGGAGTGGCCAAAAGATTGTTTTAAAGGGAATCCAAGATGATTCATCCAGCCCATTACCGAAATCCCAAATTCCCGCTCTCCCCATCTTCGCTTATTCCAGAAGACGGAGGCAGAGGATGAGGAAACTTCTTTCCTATAGCATTGATCAAGCTCACATCTGTATTCTGTTAACCACCGCCTATTTCATTCCAAGCCGAAGGTTGATTCGAAAATTAGAGGACGCAGTCGGACGTGGCGTTCGAGTGAGGCTGCTGGTGCCCGGCAAAAGCGATGTTCCCGCTGCGTCCTATGCGGGAAGAGCTTTTTTCTCACGACTGTTAAAAGCAGGGATTGAAATCTACACCTACCGTGGGGAAATGCTTCATGCAAAAACTTATTTGTTTGACCATTGCTGGGCCATCATTGGGTCCACCAACTTAGATTATCAATCCCTCCGGTATAACGATGAAGGAAATATCGGTATCCTGGATTCCACGTTTGGTTTGAAAATGGGGGGAGTTTTCGAAGAGGACCTGAAAAACTCCAATTGCATAGATCGAGAGGCTTGGCACAAAAGGCCTTTTTTAGAAAAAATGAAAGAACACTTTTTCGCCCTTTTCAAGAAAAGGCTTTAAGGATTCTTTTACCCCATACCCTCCCGAAATTCCCAGTTTTCAGATAGGGGATGAAAGCCATTTTAATCTCGACCTTAAAAAATCCTGTCCTTTAGAACAAGGGTCTATGAAGTTTACTTTTTCTTTTTGGTTGGTTTCGGTTTTGTCGTCACCATTTCTTTAAAGGTGGTCTCCCATTTCTCGATCAAGGTTTTCAACTCATCCAATTTGGATTTCGCTTCGGCTGGACTGGAGGCGATCATCTCTTTTGTTTTGGTTAACCCCTCACGAATGGCCTTGGCATCGGCTAACCAAGCTTTCTTCTTTTCTTTCAGTTTCTTCTCCATCTTTTTAGCTGTGGCTTCCAATTTCTTCCAAGCCCCTTCAAGGGTTTTCAGGGTTTCATTAGCCTGGTCGGCGATGGCTTTTTTCCCCGCCTCAATGGCTGCGGTGGCTTTTTCGAAAGCAGACTTCGCTTCGACGTAGGCTTGTTTCGCTTCTTTATACTTCTTCTCTTTCATCTGAATTTCTGCTGTCTCCCAACTCTTTTTGGCAACTTCCGTCTCAGCCGGTGCATATTTTTCTGCACCAGCGGAGAAAGCCGCATCCATTGCTTTCTTCGCAGCCTCTTTTTCTGCCTCAGGGGGTCTTGAACAGCCTGTCCATGAAATCACCACGGAGAGCATCAAAAGGATAAACAATGAGCATCTGAAATTTTTCATAAAACCATTCCCTCCCTCAATCTTTTTCGTTAAAAACTTAAACAGTATAAATCAGGTTTTTCTGGATAGCAATAGCAATAAGGTTCCAGTGGCAATCCCTCTACGCTTCAGTGGCATATTACTTCCAATTCAATATTACTCTCTCGTTTAAAATGAACGGAAATACACGTTGCTTTGGGCAATCAAAAAGGTTATTTTAGAAGTATGACACCTGAAGAGATCCTAAACAGTGAGGCATTCCAGCAATGCGCTAAGTTCCATGGCCATGTCTGTCCTGGGTTAGCCATCGGTTTTAAAGCAGCCCAAACCCTGATGGCGCGTTTGGGCGTGACTCGGGCACCGGATGAAGAGTTGGTTGCCATCGTGGAGACCGATGCATGCGGTGCCGATGCCATCCAAGTCATGACAGGTTGTACCCTTGGCAAAGGAAATTTGATCTTAGAGAGTTATGGAAAGCATGCTTTTTCCTTGGGTGATCGGAAACGAGGCAAGATGTTTCGGGCGTGCCTGCGCCCTGAAGCAATCCTGTCGGATCCAGAGCACCTTGCTTTATATGAAAAGATCCGTAAGGGGGAAAGCGAAGCAGAGGAGATGAAGAGCCTTGAGCAGCTTCGCGAGAGGCGGCTCGAGGCGATTCTGAGAGCGGATCCTGATGCTCTTTTTATGGTTAAGGAAATAATCGCAGGAATCCCCCAAAAAGCGAGAATTGTCGAATCCGTTGTTTGTAATCAATGTGGAGAACTCACAATGGTGGATCTTCTCCAAGAGATCGGCGATCAAAAAGTCTGCATCCCCTGTGCCAAGAAGATTCTTAACGGGAAAAAGGGATCGAGTAAAATTTAAATCTCATTTCCACTTGTGTATCCAGACCATAATGTATCAAGATGGAGCTGCATCAACCCACACGCCCGATCAAGATAGGGTGGGTGCTTATTTTGTTAGGGATCGTTTATAGCATTGTGATCCGTTACCAGCACACCCTCACAGGAATGAATGAAGTCGATGGAGCCATCGGGGTGCTGCTGGGCCTTTATATTTGCTCACATCCGGCAGCTAATGTCGTCGATAAACTTTTCTTCAGGCGAGGTCCTGGACGTCTATTTTCAACAAAACGATCTGCTGTTTTATGGTTAGCTCATAATGGCGTGGTGTTGCTAATCGGTTGGGTGGTTATGTTTATCGGAACGACACGTTTTTTCACGAAAATGGATTAAGGCCGCTATGCTCAGGGGATGGGCGCAGATCTGGAATTGTCCTCATTCTCAATCGGAAGGGGAGGACTTTCAAGATGATACGGGGTAAATTAAGCCGCCTATAAAAAAGGCATTTATTAAAGGAGCATGAAGACATGGAACAGTGGGAGCAGTGGTTTAAAGAAAAGCAGATCCAAAGGACAATCCATGCCTTGAAGAAGAATCGTTTCGAAGCTCTCTTTGTCCCGGATGCAAAGGCAGCCTTCGAGGAAGTGATGAAACGGATTCCAGATGGCGTCACCGTGGGAATAGGGGGGTCTGTGACTCTCGTTCAGCTTGGATTAACGGAGGCTCTGAGCAAACGGAAGATTCAGTTTATCTGGCCTCAACAACAGGCAAAGAATGATGAAGAACGGCTTGACCTATTTCGGAAGTCCTTTGCCTCCGATATCTTCATTACGAGTACGAATGCTGTGACAGAGAGTGGGAAATTGTTTAATGTGGATGCTACTGGCAACCGGGTCGGTGCGATGTTTATTGGGCCCCCAAAGACGATTGTCGTCTGTGGGGTGAACAAGATCGTCAAAGATCTGGATTCCGCAGAAAAGAGGGTAAGGGAGTGGACCGCTCCACAGAACGCGAAACGGCTGGGTAAAAAGACGCCCTGTGTCGAGACAGGTATTTGTGAAGATTGCCACTCACCGGACCGGATTTGTAACATCTATGTCACTCTGGCTAAAAAACCGGCTCGCACCGATGTCGTTGTCATATTGGTTGGGGAACATCTTGGAATTTAGTCTTTTTTTTCTTTCGGTTCTCAACGCTATCCCTTGAGATATTTATTAAACCAAGCAATGCAGCGGGCCCATGCGTCCTTGGCGGCTCCTTCCCGGTAACTTGGTCGGTAGTCTGCATAGAAGGCGTGTGGTGCTCCTGGGTAAAGGATAAATTCAGCAATTTTCCCCGCTGCTTTGAGACCTGCCTCTATTTCCTTGACGTCGGCTACAGGAATGCCGAGATCCGCTTCACCGTAAAGGCCAAGGATAGGTGAATGAATCTTTGCAATGATGTCGAGGGGTCCTTCGGTTCGAAGGCCTGGCGTCTTGGTCGGGCGAAGCTGACCGTACCAAACAACCGAAGCCTTCACCTCTCGGCTATGGCCGGCGAAGAGAAGGGTGTATAATCCACCTCGGCAAAACCCTGTGACGCCAATCCGATCGGCCCTCCCTGCGGGATGCCGGGAGGCATAGGCTATGAGGCTGTCCAAATCTGCCATGACCTGTGCATCAGGAACTGCGTCAACTATTTTCCGTACAGCGGCTATGTCAGTGAGGTGCAATACACCTCCCTCCCGGGCATAAGGTTCAAAGGTGATGCCAAGAAAACCTTCTTTGGCAAACCGTCGTGTGACGTCTTTTATGTGTTCGTGCATTCCGAATATTTCTGGAATGACTAACACCACTGGATATTTGCCAGGGGACGAAGGCCGTGCTTCATAGATCGGTACCTGGAAATGACCTGAAGGGACTTTCCCCTCTTTTATGGTAAGCCCTTCTGTAGGAGTGGTGATGATTTCGCCGGCCACTGGACTTGCGGCGATCGCAAAACCGGCAAGACCAATGCCTGCAGCAGTCATCCGTGCAAGAAATTGCCTCCTTGACATTCCTTCATAGGCATTTGCCAACCAATCTTCGACCATGGGTTCCTCCTTATTTTGAGTGAGACAAAAAAGGATAATCACTTTCCTTTATCGTTTATTATCAGTGAAAAGATCCTGAGTCAAGACCTTGGCTTTTTCCTTTTTTCATGAAAAGAACAAGAGGGAGAATGAACATCATCATGGTTGAAAGAAGATAAAAGGCATCATTAAAGGACAACATGGATGCCTGTTTGATCACCTCGCTATAAATCAGACCCAGGCTTCCCTGATCAGAGAAGGACGGATGAAAGCCCCTCCCGTGGAGCTGTTGAGAAATCTGTGGGAGAGCATTTTGGAGATTTCTATCAAAAGGGGTCATATGTTCAACAAGATGAAGTTGATGGAACTGTGCTCTCCTGCTAAGCATCGTTGTAATAAAAGCCACACCAAAACTTCCCCCGAGATTTCTCAAAAGGTTGAAGATGGCCGTCGCATTTCCCATTTCTTCCTTTCTGATGCTTGACATGGTCATCGTTGTCAGGGGGATGAAGAGAAAACCCATTCCTATCCCCAGTACAACCCTTGGCCAAAAAATAGTGGTAAAATCAGCTTGCAGATTAAACTGCGCCATCATATGAACCGAATAACCCGCCACAGCAATGCCAAACGCAAGAATGACCTTCGGATTAACTTTCGTTACAAGTTTACCAGCGATGGGCATGGCAATCATCGTCGCAATACCACCAGGGCCCAGTGCCAGACCTGCCAAAAAAGATGTATATCCCATCAATGTCTGGAGGTAGATAGGCAACAGAACAATACTCCCAAAAAGATTAAAGAAAGTGAAGAACATGATGATGTTCCCTGTGCTGAAGGAAAGGTTCCCGAAAGTCCTTAAATTGATGATGGGGCTCTCTGCAAAGAACTCTACCAGGATAAACATTATCAGAGAAGAAATGGAGAGATAGCTCATCCAGGTAATGAACCCAGAAGCAAACCAATCCTCTCTTTCTCCTTTATCGAGAACGATCTGAAGGCATCCCAGACCAATGGTAAGAAATAAAAGCCCCCAGGTGTCAATCTTCATCTTGATTCGTTGCATGTAGGGTGGGTCAACAATAAAAAGAAGGGTCATCAGGATGGAGATGATTCCGATCGGGACATTGATATAAAATATCCATTGCCAGGACCAGTTGTCTGTAATCCATCCCCCCAGCAAGGGGCCAATGATGGGTCCGAACATGATGCCCATACCAAAAATGGCCATGGCCATTCCGTGCTGATGGGGAGGAAAGGTCTCCAGAAGAATGGCCTGCGAGATGGGCTGAAGGGCGCCCCCGCCCAGACCTTGGAGAACCCTAAAAAAAACAAGGCTCTGGAGATTCCAGGCAGAACCGCACATCAAAGAGCTGAAGGTAAAGAGAGAGATTGAAAAGATAAGATAACGTTTTCTTCCAAAGAGGCGGCTCAACCATCCCGAGATGGGAATGATGATGGCATTGGAAACGAGGTAGGAAGTAATCGTCCAAGTGGATTCATCAATGCCCGCGGAGAGGCTTCCGCGGATATGATCGAGAGAGACATTGACGACCGAAGTATCCACGATCTCAATGAGTGTAGGAAGCATGACCGTGATGGCAACAATCCACCGATTCATCATTTCTTACGCCTTATTGAGCATTAATTAAAATCGTGGGGACGACGGACATCCCAATTCTGAGGATATGGGTAGGATCGGTGTTTCGATCAAGAGTGATCTTGACAGGAACTCGCTGTACAATCTTCACATAATTTCCTGTCGCATTTTCAGGTGGGAAGAGGGAGAAAACCGCTCCCGTGCCCGCCTGAACGCTCTCTACTCTCCCAGAAAAAATTTTTCCAGGGAAGGTATCGACTTTTATTTTCACCTTCTGCCCGGGTTTGACCCTTTCCAGTTGGGTTTCCTTGTAATTGGCAGTGATCCAAATATCATTTAAAGGAACTACAGCCAATAAGGGTTGTCCGGGCTGGATTTGATTGCCGACCTCCACGGACCTTTTGGAGATGTAACCCTCCGAGGGGGAAAAAACCTTTGTGTAGCTCTTGTTTAATTCTGACCCTTTGAGGATGGCCTCCTTCTGCTGGATCTGCGCCTGCTGTGGGATGAGAGATGTTTCTGTTTGTTTGATCACTGCCTTCTGAGTTTCAAGAGATGCCTCGAGCTGCTTAATGCGTTCTCTGGCTGCCTTGACCTGAGCGATCGCCACGTCGTAAGTCGTTTTGGCTTTATCGTACTGTTCCCTTGGAATGACTTCCTTCTTAAGAAGAGATTCTGCTCTTTTGAAGTCGATCTCAGCTTGTCGAAGATGGACCTCCTGAAGTTCGAAATAAGCTTTTGCCTCTTCCCATGAGGCGATGATGCCGATCAGTTGTTTTTTAGCAGTTTCCACCTTGTCCCGAATCTCAAAAAGTTTTGACCTCTCGGTCTCAAGACCAGCC
>JACAEV010000073.1 GCA_013388645.1 Syntrophaceae bacterium
AAATTCACTCACGAGAGTTTAAACGATTGCTTTCTCTCCTTGGCATTATTAGATTCTCTATCGTCCCTTCTTGAGAGATAAAAAATATAAATTCTTGTAATTCCATAACCCAGAAGACCACCTACGACGGCATCTGTAGGGAAATGAAGGCCTAAGTAAATTCGGGTCCATCCGATAAAGGCGGCAAGAACAAAAAAGAGAATCCGGTACCGAGGAAACCATAGAGTTAAGAGAGTTGCCATCATAAATGAAAAAGCGGCATGAGCACTGGGGAAACTGGGATCGAGAATTTCACCTGGACCTTTTAAAATTTTTGGTGCCGTTTCCAAGAAAAAGAAAGGCCTTTGCCTTTGAATAAGAAACTTTAAGCCGTAGATGACTGCTGATTGAATTGCATAAAGAAGAATAAGAGGACGAAATATTTTTCTCTGCTTGGATATCATCCAGCAAAGAACTATAAAAAGGACAACAGCAAAATGGCTTCCAAGATAGGTAAACCAGGGGAGGATTTGATCTAATATGGGTGAACCCCACCATCCCTCTGCCCAACTCATGAATTTTAATTCCCAGTCCATTTTCAATCGATCCTGATATATTCCCACTTAATCCCCCTTTAGTAAATTGGGATATTAACTATTCCCCTCTTTAGCAAAAGGGGTTAGGGGAGATTTAAAGAATTGGTAACTTTGGAATAATATCCTCCAGGTCCTGACCTTGAATACAGACGCTGGCAATCCGATCAAGCTCCGAACAGGAGGAGTTAAACGCGATTGAATATCCCACCCTCTCGAACATATCTATATCACCAGAGCTATCTCCAATGGCAATTACTTCTTCTGGCCTTAACTCAAATTGTTTCAAAATCTTCTCTACCCATTCCGCTTTCTTGTCGTAATAGACTTGTACTTTTACTTTTCCAGATAAAATCCCATTTTCATGGAGGAGATCATTGGAAACTGAGTAATCAAAGCCATATTTCTCATGAACCCAATGGGTAAGGAGAGAGAGCCCTGAGGAAATCATTGCAAGTTTCAACCTTTTCCGCTTAAAGTTGGTAATAATTTCATCTACTCCAGGGTGGAAGGGAACAGTTTTGATGATTGCCAATAATTCCTCCACTTTCATCCCCCTCCAAACCTGGGCATCTCGCTCACAAAATTCTTCGTAAGAGATCTCCCCTGCTAAAAACAGATTTTGATATTTCTCAGCAAATCCGTACCATTTCCCTAACTTCTTATGAATATACGCCCAGATGGAGCGCTCCTGGGTGAGCGTCCCATCGAGATCAAAGATCACCAACTTGTATTTTTGAATTCCATCCATCACTTTTTTATAAAAGAAAATCCTTCAAAGTTCAATTGAATGATCGGTTGCTTAGAAAAGTACTACTATTTAGAAATATATATGGTCTAATTCAATCATAAAAAACTATACTTGAATTTAATTTTTTTACAGAATAAAATGGCTTTGCCTAGCCGGACATCCGTCGCCAAATGGAACATGAAGAGGAGATGAGAACCCGTTGGGCTGATTTTCTAAATTCAAAGTAGCGAGCCAGTGGCCACGACAAAGTTTCTTCCACAACAAAGTGAACTTTTAATGATATGAAGGAGGGAGGAAATTATGAGAGGAAGAAGAGGATTCATGTTTTTATTTTTCATTCTTTTACTATCCAGCTATGTTTCAAAGGGTGATGCTGCCATCACCCATCTCTCCATGGGAACAGCCTCTGTGGGTGGGATATTCCATAGTGTCGGATTAGCCATCGGGCAATGTCTAAATAAATTTCTGCCCGAAGTGAACATCACCGCTGAAATAACGGCCGGAACGATTGAAAATCTTCGCCTACTGGATGATCGGAAGATTCAACTTGCCGTCGTTACCCCTCAGGTCGCTTATCAAGCATTGAAAGGGGAGCCACCTTGGAAGAATAAGATCGAGTTTGGCATCCTCATGCGTCTCATTCCGAACTCTAACAATTTTGTTGTACTCAGTGATTCTGGAATCAAGAGTGTCGCAGACTTAAAGGGGAAAAGGGTGAGTGTGGGCCCAGCCGGAGGAGGCCTGGAGCCCAATGCCAAGGCTATCCTCGAAGCTTATGGATTATCTTATAAAGATTTAACCCCCCTCTTCCTGGGCATTGGTGCGGGGGTCGACGCTTTAAAGGACAAGAAGGTGGATGCTTGCATTACCACCATCCCCATCATCCATGAATTGCAGGCAACCACAAAGATCAACATTCTATTTATGGAAGAGAAGTTGATTGATGCGATGAGTGCCAGGCATCCCTATTATGGAAAACAGCGTATTCCAGCCAATACCTTTAAAGAGGTGACACAGGACATGATCATTCCAGATTTTGGAATGCAGTTGGCTGTTCGAAGTGACGCCGATCCCGAGCTCATCTATAAATTAACTAAGACGATTATGGAAAACCTAAAATGTCTGGGAGAGACCTACGCTCCAATGAAAGTAATCACCCCAGAATGGGCGGCCTCCAAATTGGCCAATCCATTTCACCCTGGAGCGATCAGATATTTCAAAGAGAAAAAGGTTTGGAAAGATTGAAGTCGTGAATAGGTGACTTCTTCTCAGAATAAAGGACCATTTTATTGCCAAAGGCATCAGACCGAGAGGGGACTTCAGCTCCCCTTATGATTTCTCCTTTCCGCAGAGTAGCTTCCACCATTGCTGCAGTCTGCTTTTCACTTTATACCCTCATCAGTGTATCCACCTTTCTATTAGAACCTTTAAGCCAACTGGCGATCTTCCTTAGTTTTTCCCTGACCCTCTCTTTCCTCCTCTACCCGATCACTTCCGAGTCCCATTCTTGGTGGGGGTTTGGTTTTGACCTTCTGTTAGCTTCTTTGAGTGCAATCCTCGGCATCTATATCACAGTTGACCACTGGAATCTCATCTTTCGAGTCGGGATGCCTACACGAGGAGATATCTGGATCAGCGTCATTGCTGTGCTCCTTGTCCTGGAAGCCACTCGGCGGACGGTAGGAAAACCTCTGGTGATTATCAATATCATCTTTTTACTTTATGCTTTCTGTGGGCAATTCCTTCCACCTCCACTTTCCCATGGTGGATATGATCTTAAACGAATCGCCACCACTCTTGCTTTGACCCAGAATGGGATATTTGGTGTTGCCCTTTCCGTGATGTTCGACTACATCTATCTCTTTGTCATCTTCGGTACAGTTTACGCCTTATCAGGGGGAACAGAGTTTATCCTTGATCTGGCTCGATCCCTCTTCGGCCGTCTCACAGGTGGACCTGCAAAAATCTCTGTTCTCTCCAGCTCTCTTTTCGGGACCATTTCTGGAAGTGCTGTGGCCAATGTCACTGTCGATGGGATATTCACCATTCCCATGATGGTTCGGACAGGATTTGAACCCCACGTGGCTGGAGCCATAGAGGCCGTGACATCGACAGGAGGTGCTTTGATGCCGCCGGTGATGGGTGCGGCTGCTTTTATTATGGCAGAATATCTCGGAATCCCCTACATCTCGATCTGCAGAGCCGCCGTCTTTCCAGCCCTCCTTTACTATTTGGCATTATTCGCCATCATCCATTTTTATGCGAAAAGGAATGGTCTCAGAGGCCTTCCACGGGAAGAATTGCCTTCCTTGTTGAGCGTTATGAAAAAGAGAGGGACTTTCTTCATCCCTCTCCTCTCCATCATCTTTTTGATGGTTAAGGGATATACTCCGACAAAGGCAGTTCTTTATACGATCCCGATCATCCTTGTTCTCAGTTTTTTTTCAAAGAATACAAGAATCGGTATCAGAAAGGGTATTACCGTATTGGAAAACTCGGCAAAAAGCGCTTTAATAATCTGTAATGCCTGTGCCAGTGCAGGCATCGTCATCGGTATCGTTCTCTTGACGGGCTTAGGATCAAAACTTGCAAGCTTCGTCCTCTTTGCTTCTGGAGAAAGACTTTATCTGGCCTTACCTTTTATCATGGTCTCTTCTATCATTTTGGGAATGGGACTGCCAACCGTCGTGTGTTATGTGCTTTTGGCATCCACCGTGGCCTCACCTTTGATCAAGATGGGCGTTCTTCCTATCGCAGCTCACCTCTTCATTTTTTACTTCGGTATGCTCTGTATGGTTACCCCCCCTGTTGGGTTTGCCTTTTATGCGAGCGCAGCCATTGCAGGTTCTGATCCCATGAAAACCGGATGGACAGCCTTCAAATTTGCCCTTCCTGGTTTTATCCTTCCCTACATGTTCATCTTTTACCCTTCCCTGCTCCTCATTGGAACATTTTCCGAGATTGTATTGGCCACGATTCCAGCCCTCCTCGGAATCCTCTTTTTAAGTATTGGGATGATAGGGTATTTTAGAAAAAAAATTGGAAGACTGGAGAGAGCGTCGCTCATCATCGCAGCGATTCTTTTAATCCATCCTGGAATCACCACAGATATGATTGGAGTAGGATTGGGAGCCATCGTGTTGATCCCTCAGTTGAGAAGGGAGGGGTTATCCAAGAAGCTATCCTCTACCTGTAATCGTAGTAAGCAAAACTAATGGAGGTCTCTTATGAAAATAGATGTCTTCGCTCACATTTTTCCAAAGAAATATTTTGATAAAATGGTTGCCGTTTTGCCCAATGGGAAGGATATGCACAAGAGAGTTCGAAATGTTCCAAGTATTGTGGATCTTGAAGAGAGGTTTCGGATGATGGATTTATTTGATGAGTATGTCCAAATCATCTGCTTGGGATCTCCGCCCATTGAGGTCTTTGGCCCCCCGCCCATTTCAACTGACTTGGCATGGTTGGCAAACGATGGAATGGCAGAATTGGTCCAGAGATATCCTAATCGCTTTCTTGGGTTCATAGCTTCTTTACCCATGAACGACCCCGATGGACTTCTGAAGGAGACGGAGAGAGCGATCAAGGAACTCGGCGCTGTAGGTGTTCAAATATTTACCAATGTCCTTGGCCGACCTCTGACGAGGCCTGAGACAATGCCTCTCTTCGACTTCATGGCAAAGTTAGATCTACCCATCTGGTTACATCCAGCTCGAGGGGCTGATTTTCCGGACTACAAAGAAGAACCCAAAAGTCACTATGAAATTTGGTGGACCTTCGGATGGCCTTATGAGACGAGTGTTGCCATGGCCCATCTTGTTTTCTCAGGCCTCTTTGACCGATACCCAGAGATAAAGATCATCACTCATCACTTAGGAGGCATGGTCCCATATTTTGAAGGCCGGGTGGGTCCGGGATGGGATCAATTGGGGACGCGCACTTCTGATGAAGACTATACACTGTTGCTTAAGAAACTGAAGAAAAGGCCCCTGGACTATTTTCATTTATTTTATGCAGATACTGCCTTGTTTGGAGCACGAGAGGCAACCCTTTGCGGAATAAAATTTTTCGGGACGAAGCGAGTCCTATTTGGTTCGGATATGCCATTTGACCCGGAAAAAGGTTCTGCTTACATTCGCTGGACGATCGAGATCATCGATAGTTTGGATCTTTCTCCATCTGAGCGGAGAGCCATTTATGAAGGAAATGCTAAAAGCCTTCTGCATTTAAAATAAATTGATCAGAAGAGGTTTTAAAGCAGGATGTAGATAGAGCATTGCCTAAGGAAGGAAAAAGAGAGTGTCAATTCTGGCTGACCTGAAAATGTATTCCCGGTTTGTATGGGGGGTGCGGAGTTTTTTTAAGCATACCTTAACTCTCGATGAGGCAAAGGCCATCGTCAAGAAACGCATGGAGGGAAGAGAAAAAAATTTCCTACGACTGGTCAGACAGGGTATTTATGGTTACCTTAAAAGCCCCTATTTACCTCTTCTCAGGCTTGCTGGATGTGAATATGATGATCTTGAAAGGATGGTCAGAGAAAAAGGATTGGAACCAACACTTCGCACATTAAGGGAAGCGGATGTCTATGTCACCTTTGAGGAGTTCAAAGGGCGGGAACCGATCATACGAAAAGGGAAAGAGATTCCTATAAAGGTTCATCAATTCGATAACCCTTATTTGAGACGTTGTTATGAGGGTGAGACAGGAGGAACAACCGGAGCGGGAACGAGAGTGGGAATGGATCTTGATCATTTGGCCGCTCAGGCTTCCTTTTTAATATTGGCACTGGAACCCTTTGGTGTATTAAATGCACCATCCGCCATCTGGTATGGTGTCCCTCCAGACCTCACTGGTTTCAATAGCATTTTCCGCTTTGCCCGCCTCGGGAATCCTCTCAAGAAGTGGTTCTTGCCCATCACCCAAAGAGACATCCGTCCCTCTTTCAAAAATCGTATGGCAACCCAATGTCTGATTCTCATGGGACAACTCTTTGGCTACCCTATCCCTCGACCTGAACCAGTATCTCTTGATCAAGCAATTTCTATTGCGCGTTGGGCGAGTGAAAAGATCAAAACGCATGGTTCATGTTTCATTACAACCCATGTCAGTCAGGCATTTCGAATATGCCTTGCCGCACGAGAAGAAAAGATCGATTTAAGCGGGACCGTTATTATGGGAAGCGGAGAGCAGCCAACAGAAACGAAGGTAAAAGAGATCCTTCAAACAGGAGTCCGTTTTATTCCAAGCTATAATTTTGTGGAGACGGGTTTCGTTGGTGTAGGTTGTACCCAACCCATGGACATCAATGACCTTCATTTATTTAAGGACTCTCTTGCTCTTATTACCTTCCCTCGCAAAGTCCCAGGAGGGGATATCACCGTACCAGCCTTCCACTTTACAAGTCTTCTCCCAACAGCGCCCAAATTGATGCTAAATGTGGAAAGCGACGACTATGGCCTCATTGAAAGCCGCCGTTGCGGTTGTCCCATGGAGACTTATGGATATACAGAACATCTCCGTCACATCCGAAGCTTTCGAAAACTGACAGGGGAAGGAGTGACATTAATAGGGAGTGAGATGATTCATATTTTAGAGGAGGTTTTACCAAAACGATTTGGAGGAACTCCTCTCGATTACCAGTTGTTTGAAGAAGAGGATGAGAAGGGATTCACCCGTCTCAGCCTGATCATTCATCCCAAAATTGAAATTAAAGATGAACAGGAAGTCATTAGAACAGTCTTGGAAAGCTTGAGACAGAGCAGTGATGCGGCTAACCTTGCTCAATCTATTTGGGATCAGGCAAAAACTTTAAGGGTGAAAAGGGAAGAACCTATCTGGACGGCACGAGGTAAACTCATGCCACTCCATTTTTCCCGAACCCTTAAAAGTTAAAAAACTTAGGGTACCCTGTTTATGCATTCATATAAGGAGATACAGATGGTCGAATTTCGATATTCCAATATTGAGCGCGAGATGGAAGTATACGGCTATGATTCATTTGTAAAGAGTCATTGTCGCATGTGTCATGGTGGGTGCGGGGTCATTGTCTATGTGAAAGATGGGAAGGTCGCAAAAATTGCAGGCGATCCAGATTGCCCAATTGCCCATGGAACACTTTGCACCAAAGGGCTTGCCTCCGCACAGCTTGCTTATCATAAAGACAGGCTGACCTATCCAATTAAACGAGTAGGCTCCAAGGCAAGCGGCAAATGGGAACGGATTTCATGGGACGAAGCCCTGGATACCATCGCAGAGCGAATTCTTACCTATAAAGAAAAGTACGGACCTGAATCGGTCGTCTTTGGCTATGGGACGGGCAGGGAAAATGAAGCCGTGATCTACCGCATTGCCAATCTTCTCGGTTCACCCAATGTTCTGACAGCAGGCCATTTCTGTTATGGTCCCCGCATCTCGACAAGCATTATCACCTGTGGCACGAATCCCATCGTTGATTATGAGAATTTCCCCAAATGTATCATCATGTGGGGAAACAACGCAACCATCAGTAACCCCGACGAATACAAAGGAGAACCCTTTTCGGTTGCCCTCGATAAGGGTGCCAAACTCATTGTTGTAGATCCAAGGCTCATCCGTCCGGCGGCTCGTGCAAATGTATGGTTGCAGCTCAGACCTGGCACAGATGCTGCCATTGCTTTCGGCATGCTCAATGTAATCGTCAATGAGAAACTTTACGATAAAGAATTTGTCGAAAAATATACCCATGGTTGGGAGCCATTCGTCAAAAGGGTGAACGAGTACCCCCTCGAAAGAGTTGAAGAAATTACCTGGGTTCCAAAAGAAAAAATTATCGAGGCAGCAAGGCTTTTTGCCACGACCAAACCGGCAGCGATTCAATGGGGTGTAGCCATTGAACAGCAGATTAACTGTGCAGACAATGATCGGTTACTCATGTTCCTCATGGGAATTACCGGCAACATTGATGCCCCAGGAGGTCAGGTTCTCAACCGAACTCCGAACGTCCTGAATGTAGGCCAATTTGGTGCCCATGCCATGCTCCCTAAAGAGCAGTTTGCCAAACGGCTGGGAGGAGAGCGTTTCCGCCTGGCTTCTCGATTCGCTATCATTCAACCGAAATGCGTCTGGGATGCCATCCTCGAGGAAAAACCTTACCCCGTCAAGATGCTTTTTTTCATCAGTTCCAATCCTCTGCTCACTCGTGCCAATGCAAAGGAGGTTTATCGTGCTCTTGAAAAAGTAGAGTTCATGGCCGTGTCCGATTTCTTCATCACTCCTACCGCTGAACTTGCAGACATTGTGCTTCCTGCTGCCACATGGTTGGAAATGGACTATATTGGTGATTTCTGGAAGCGCCACGGATATATCCTGCCGCGGCGCAAAGTCATCCAGGTCGGCGAATGCCGCTCAGACCATGAAATGCTCAATGACCTCGCCCATCGTATTGGGCAGGGACAATACTGGTGGGATAACTTTGAAAAGGCCCTCGATTATATTCTTCATCCAATGGGGATCACCTGGAAGGATTTTAAAAAGATGAATTACATCAGAGGAGAGGTGAAATATTACAAATACAAAGAGGGAGGGTTCTCCACGCCCACGAGAAAGTTTGAACTTTATTCCACCATCCTCGAGAAGATGGGATATGATCCGCTTCCCCAATATAGAGAGCCTCCTGAAAGCCCTGTGGGTTCACCAGAGCTTTACAAGAAATATCCCTATATCCTGATTACAGGCGCAAGGCAGCCTGGATTTTTTCACACGGAAAATAGACAAATAGGAAGACTTAGGGACCTTCATAGAGATCCAATCGTTGAGATTCATCCTGAAGCCGCTGCAAAGGAAGGCATCCAAGAAGGCGATTGGGTCATCATTGAATCCCCCCGAGGAAAAGTAAGACAGAAGGCTGCACTCACTCTTGGACGTGATCCTCGGATTGTGGCTGCTCAGCACGCCTGGTGGTTTCCGGAGAAAAAAGATCCTGGCCATGGCTGGGAAGAGTCCAATATCAATATCCTCACTGACAATGCCTTAGAGGGCTGTGATCCCGCCATGGGTGCCTCGAGCATCAGGACACTCCTCTGTAAAATCTATCCCGAGAAAAAGGAAGGATACAAATTATGAACAGGTATGCACTGATTATCGAAGAGTTCGCTTGCTGGGGATGTAAGACCTGTGAAGTGGCGTGCAAACAGGAGTTTAATCCGTTGGATGCGACCAATGGCGTCAAGTACCTCTTTGTTTGGCCAGATGGTCCAAGAATGATAAATGGAAAGCTCGACTTCATCTGGCGAGTGACGGTCTGCAAACATTGTGAGGATCCACCCTGCGCAAAGGTATGCCCCGAAGACGCCATCGTGAAAAGAGAAGACGGAATTGTTATCCTCGACGATGAAAAGTGCACCGGATGTCAGTTTTGTATTGAGGAATGTCCTTACCATGCCATTCGCTTTGACGATGAAAAAAAGATCGCCATCAAGTGTAACCTCTGCCATCATCGGGTGGAC
>JACAEV010000061.1 GCA_013388645.1 Syntrophaceae bacterium
ACGCCAAACTTTTTTCTGAAATGGCGTCCCTTTTAAATCCAATCGGCAATCAAACCGCTGAAGTTTTCCTTTTAAATATTTTTTAAGTTGACTGAGGACATTTTTATTCTTTTGGTCATCCCTGACTATCTCTCCGGAAAACCTATTCTTTAATCTCCTAAAAAAGTCCTTTTCTGAGGTGAGGAAATCCACCATGCAGATCCCTTTTCCCGCGGAAGCCACAAAAACTTTTCCCAAAAAGGATGAATCAAAAGTAGAATAATAAATCGTTTCCATCTGGACCCCCTAACTGGAATATTTCAGGCCATTTTGCAAAACGTAAAGGGCAAAAACTTTTAGCCCAATGCTTTGTTTTCTTACTCTTAGCCCTTCATCCTTCAAATTTGTTGATCATCCAAAATTGAGCGGCTTTCACCAGTCCCATGGGTCCGGTCATCATGGTATTTCCTCCTGGAGCAGCATAAATAAATTGCAAGGAGGTTTCCTTAAACAAATCACGGTTAGGACCAGTAACGATCACAGGTATTTCCCCAAGATGAGGTTTCAGGGTGAATGCACCATGTCCGTTTTCCTCATAAACTTTTCTTCCGCTCAATTCACCTCTAATGAGAAGTCTCAAATCGCCTTCCAATTTTTGAGGAGTTAACTCATGGGTGTGATGTTCATAAAGAGCTTCAACTTTTCTCTCCAACAAGAGCGCAGCAATGGTATGTCCATTTCCAACATTTACAACCAACGAAGGACCCACAACCTCTTCGAGACAGCCCAAAATCGCAGAGAAACAAGTATCCATCACCAGAACTGGAATAGAGGAAGTTTTTTTTACTGCGGCCACTGCTGATTTCATCCTAAGGTAATAGTCTGGGATCGTATCCTCTAAAAAATGAAATGTCTCAGGTCGGTTGTCTTTTCGAAGCATTCTCTCCATATTTTCAAAACGAAAAGCCCGGTCTGAAACTCCTGAGGGCGAAACACCGTGATCCTGAACGGCAATAGCAATAACATTTGGCTGAAGTTCTTCTCCGAAATTTAAAAGAAAATGCTCAAGGAGCGGTAGGTTGATTTCATGGATCTCTAACTCCTCAAAATGATTGCCCTCGGGCTTTGCCCCTACTTCAATCCCCATTGATTTGACCTCATCCAGATTATTTCGAATGGAATAGGCCGTAGACTCTTCCATCACCACACGATATCCCTTTTGAATATGACTGAGAATAGCTCGGGCAAGAGATCCTCCCCCAATGGTATCGCCGCGAATATAGACATGGCTTTCGATCGTCTTGAGTTTTGCTGCATAAAATTTGGATGGAGTGGGCAGGACGAGACTGATACAATTTTCAATCTTTTTTTTCGAATCAAAAAGAAGAATATCCTGAGTGCCAGCACCGATATCTATAGCCAAAATTCTCATCGCAAGTTCGGAGTTCGGAGTTTTGAGTTCGGAGCCTTCAAAATGATGCACTCCTAACTACGAACTCATTACTCCGAACTATTGTTATCCTTTAATTACTCCCATTGGAACGAGCTTTACCACTTTTCGGCTGATGCCGGCATGATGGACCACATTGACCACATCATTGACATCTTTATAAGCATCGGGAATCTCTTCCACAATCGTCCCCCGACTTGCCCCCTTTACGATGATGCCTTTATTTTCCAATTCCCTCGCCACTGCCCTCCCCTTTGCCGCCTTGATGGCCTGGTGTCGGCTCATTACTCGGCCCGCCCCATGGCAGGTGCTCCCAAAGGTTTCTTCCATCGCTCTCTCCGTTCCCACTAACACATAGGAACACCTCCCCATATCCCCTGGGATGAGAACGGGTTGACCGATGGACTGGTAATCGGATGGAATATCTGAATGGTTTGGGGGGAAAGCCCGGGTTGCCCCTTTTCTGTGGATACAAAGTTTCCTGTTCTTTCCGTTCACCGAATGGATTTCAATTTTTGCAATATTGTGACAGACATCATAGATCAAATCTAATTTCAAATCTTTTGGTCCCTTTCGAAAAACTTGTTCGAAAGTCTCCCTCACCCAGTGAGTGATCATCTGACGATTGGTAAAAGCAAAATTGGCTGCACAAGCCATTGCCTCGAGGTATTCTTTTCCTTCAGGTGAAGAAATGGGGGCGCAACAGAGTTGAGGGTCTGGAAGCTCGATTTGATATTTTCTGGCGGCATTCATCATGACTCGAATGTAATCATCGCAGACTTGGTGGCCCAACCCTCTGGAACCGGTATGAACGATAATGGTAACCTGATCCTTCCATAGATCTAACGCTCGGGCGACTCCTTCATCAAAAACTTCTTCCACATACCCCACCTCGACAAAATGATTTCCTGAACCAAGCGTTCCCAATTGGGCCCGTCCTCTATCCATTGCTTTTTCAGAAACGCGGTCAGGGTCTGCTCCTTCGATGCATCCCTGCTCTTCGATATGACCCAGATCTTCTGCAGAACCAAAACCTTTCTCCACTGCCCATTGAGCTCCCTTTTTTAAAACACGTCGCTCTTCTTCTCGATTCAATTTGTGGTCTTTTCGATGAGAGCCAACACCAGAAGGAATGTTGGTAAAGAGGGCTTCCACTAATTCTCGCATTTTTTCTTGAATCTCTGTGCGGCTCAAACCTGAGCGCATCAATCGGACCCCTCAGTTGATATCATATCCCACTCCCCCCGGAGAAACGACCCCTTCCTCCATGTCAAAGCCCGCCACTCCCCCAATGGGAAAGCCATAACCCCAGTGGATGTCCGGCATGGCTAAAGAATGACCAACAATGCCTGGAAGCCATGCCACATTGGCTACCTGGACGAGGCTCTGGTCTTTCCGAATGTCTGCAAACATTCTTTCATCGGAATAGACGATTCCATCGGTCCTCATCTTTCCCTCTCGAGGAATCCTCCACCGATAATCATCCATTTTTTGGATTTTGATCTTTTCTTCTGACGACATTGGGTTAACCCCCTCTTGTTTATTGGTCTCGGCCTATCTGTTATTGTTCATTGTTTACCGTCCACGGGTTCCCGTTATCCATCAGAGATCAAAAATAATCTGCGCCCTCCATCGTCCATTTTTCTGTCCGACTTCTATCTGGTGATAGGTCACCGCTTTTACTTCCGTTTTGATCACATGAACCCCTTCCTGGAATCGCTCTCCTTTGACGATGGCTATCAATCCTTTCTCTCCGATAGAAATAACGTTAAACCGTTTAAAAAGAAGACTCTCAACATCATGAAAATACAGGAGTTCGCTTAACCAGTCCACCATCAGGCGGTCTAAACTTTCCCCCTTGATTTGGATCTGCCTCTCGGTCCGACTTTTCACCTTTCTTAAATCGGTGATGAGGTGAAAGAAAGCTCGCCCCGCATTTTCAAAAAGCGTCTTGGAATCTTCTCCATAAACGACCAGGCCAATGTCAGCCGTATGATCCAAGACCTCAAAGGTTTTTTCATTCTTTCGTTTCATCTTTGATCTCAGCCTTTTCTAACCTCTTTTTCTCTACTTTTTGAAGAAATCGGCCTTTGGATACGATGACCCTCTTGTGGTCACCTTCGGCCACTTTTTCGATCTCGTCGAACGCATCGACTAAGAAAAAAAGTCGATTCTGATCAACCCGTTGGAGAATCGCATGGGCCGTCACTTTCATGCCAAGGGGGGTTGGGGAGAGATGCTTGATGTTCACCTCGGCCCCGAGGCTTATCTTCTCTGCAGGAACAAACTCACGAATCGCTTCGACCGCAGCGGCCTCTAAAAGCTGAATCAGCCTGGGGGTAGAGAGGGCATTGACAGTGACGTCCGCGAGTAGGCTGACCAGATCTTCCTTTTTGACAATCATCTCGGATTTCCCGATCAATCCAGGTATCATCTCATCTCCCTTCCTCCTGTGGTTATCATCTTAAATCAGGTCTCGGATCGATGCTTAACAGCGTCTTGAATTAAAACCATTCTAAGACTTCTTCATCGTAAATCTTTTCCAATTTTTCTTTGTGTGTGGATTCTTCTTGGGCAAGTTTCAAAAGCAATTTCTTTACCTGTGGGTCAGTCACCATCTTTTCAGTAGAAAGATAGAGGCGTTGGGATTTTTCCTCATTCTTGATCGCCATCCGAAGAAGATCAGAATAACTCATATCTGAGCTATAAGGCACATCCTCCAGCATTTCACTAATCCCCAACCCTTTGGTTTTTTTTAATTTGATTTCACCGATCTTTTTGAGATTAAGTTTTTCAAGCCTCTGTTTATGCTCTTCCTCCATTTTGGCCAATTCTTTGAAAGTCTTTTTAATCCCTGGGTTAGAACGATCTGCTGCCATTTTGTAAAAAGCCGCTGCATCCGCCTCTTTCCGAATTGCGAATCTTAAAATCTCATCCAAGCTGTCCAGTTTCATCATCTTCTCCCTCCTTAAACGTTTTTTTGATTTCAGAAATAAGTCGTTCGGCCTCTTCTTGATCCTGCTTAGAAACCATGACGATTCCCCATCCTTTTTGAGGAATATAAAGCCCATCATAAGCGGTATCGAGAAACGATTTGACGAAATAGGGAATCCCAGCTTCCTGAAGTGCTTGAGAAATCCGATCCCCCTCAAATCGATTTTCGATCGTCCCCACCTTCACCCATCGTTCCTCCGGTTCCATTCTTTTATTATATAACGAATTGGAGTATAACCCAAAGAATAAATTTCATGCGAGTCAGATCCCAAAGCCCATTGAGGTAAATGGATAAAAACCATGGAGGAAAGGTTTGGAGGGAAAAACTCACCCGGCCTTTTTGGGTCAAATAAGACCGCCTAACGGAAGAAGTACCAGGAAAATTAAATTTAAGTTGAAAAATATAAAATTGGGAATATAATGAGTTAACATCTCAGGAGATGGGGTAAACGGAGGAAGTATGACCAACAAGAAGATTAACGAAAAATCCTTTGGGGCGAAAATGAGACAACTTCGCCAATTGAGAAAGATATCCTATGAGCAATTAGCCAACAAGACAGGATTTTCACAGCGTTACTTGAAAGAAATTGAAGAAGGGATGGCTATCCCTCCGGTCTCTGCTGTGATCCAGATCGCCAAGGCCCTTGCGATTGATGCCGGTTCCTTCCTCTCGGCTGAAGAACAGGAGGCTTCCATAAAAAGAAGGAAGGAGAGCTTTTACAAACGGACCCAGGCCTACTCCTATAAGACACTCACTCCCGATGCAGAGACAAAACATATGAAAGCCTTTTTGGTCACTATCGATCCAAAACAGGACCACAAGATGGTGGACTACAGGCATGAGGGAGAGGAATTTCTTTATGTCCTCAAAGGTCATGTGGAGGTGATGGTGGGGGAAAATCAAAATCTGCTTAAAAGAGGCGGAACCCTTCACTTCAATTCGGGCATCACGCACAAACTTCGTAATGTCAGCGACGAAGAGGCTAAACTCTTGGTGGTGATCTATACCCCTTAATCATTATTCTCTCCAATTCCGGGGAACTCCTGCAAAGGAGGCTTTCCGGTCCCATTCATTCAACTGATTCTCAAAATATTGGATCGCAATATTAATACGATGGAGCTCCGTTCTTGCCGTTCCTGTTCCGCTGCCCTCATAATTTTTTTTCAATTTTTTCAATACGTCCAAGAACCCCCTGTAGAAGCGAAATTGGCTGACCCAGAAATCTTTCCCATAACCGCCGGGTCGGTCAGGGGAGGGGACTCCTTGCATTGAAGTAAGAATCATCTTTCCTTGGATAGAATCGAGAACGACTTTGTACTTATTGAGAAAAGAATTCCCTAAAAGTCCATTTTCTCCGGATGGCATGGTGTAGATCACTGCTTCAACGTTCTCCACCTCTGCCCTTCCTACTCGAACGGATTTGAGGGTCACCAAAGGCGTGAGGATATACCCACTTACCGTGGCCATGGGAATGAATGGAGTATGTTCATTGATCGTGATATCCAACTCTCTGGCTACCTGCGGATTGATCAAGACAAAGCTGGCCCCCGAATCGACGATTAAATGCTTTTTCACCCTTTCGTTTAGAAGAACTTCTGTCGTCCAGATTTCGCCTCTCCGCAAGAGATCCACTTCCGCTATATCGAGCTCAGAAGGCTTTTCAATTTTTGAGGGAGGAGGAGAGATTGATTTCTCTTTCACTTCAGGGATAGAAAATTCTTTAGTGGACTTCCGTGTTTCAGCATCCGGGCGATATTTTTCTGGAATGCTCGAGAGATCATCCGTAAAATGGACCGTCCCTTTTTCATCCACCCATTTATACATTTCCCCATAGCTGGGGGAAATGGCAATTCCCAAAAGGATAAGAAAAAGGAGAAGGATGACCTTCATTCTTTTATCCCCCCAATGCAAAACGGTCAAATTTTAATCGTTCTGACAGAGGATGTCAATTGCTGTTTCCTGGGTTCTCTGTTATAATTTTTTTGTTTAAAAACAGAAAGGAGCACACCATGGGAATGAAAACAGTCTCAAATCTGAAAGAGGCCTTTGCCGGAGAATCTCAAGCAAATCGGAAATATCTCGCTTTTGCCAAGAAGGCGGAAGAGGAAGGATATTCCCAGGTCGCAAAACTCTTCAGGGCCGCTGCGGAGGCCGAAACAGTCCATGCTCACAATCATCTCCGAGTCCTGCAAGGAATCAAATCCACAAGAGAAAATCTTCAAGATGCCATGAGTGGTGAAACCCATGAGTTTAAGACCATGTATCCCGGGATGATGGAAGTCGCAAAGTCAGAGAAAGAGGACGACGCCTACCGCACGTTTCATTTTGCCAATGAAGTAGAAAAGATCCACGCCTCACTTTATTCAAAGGCTTTGGAAGCCCTTGGAAAAAATGAGACCGTCGATTATTATGTTTGCCCCGTTTATGGCAATACCGTAGAAAAGGGAGCGCCGGAAAGATGCCCCATTTGTGGTGCTCCTGGAAAAAGTTTTATTAAAATTGCCTGATCTTCGCATCCCCCTGCGAGAACAGATGAGAACCTACTCCCTCCATCCCGAGTCGATCCGAAACCTCTTTGACCATATCGCCCCGACCTATGACCTCCTCAACCATCTTCTCAGCCTGGGGCAGGACCTATATTGGAGAAAAAAGGCTGTCCAAGAATTGAACGGGCTCGAGGGTTGGATCTTGGATATCGCCACTGGGACAGGGGATGTTGCGATCGAAGTGATTCGCCAGGATGGATATCACCGAAAGGTCTTTGGCTTAGACTTCTGCGAATCCATGATCAAGAGAGCTCAACAAAAGGTTTCGGGAAAAGGCCTTTCACAAAGGATTGGATTAAGTCTGGGGGATGCCCTCTCCCTTCCATTCCGAAATAACACCTTTAGTGCGTCAATGATCGCCTTTGGATTGAGGAATATCGTAGAAAAGGAGCAGGCTCTTTCTGAAATGGTCCGGGTGGTCAAAGAAAAGGGAAAGGTGATCGTTTTAGAATTCACCTTCCCTCAAAAAGGTTGGATGAGAAGATTCTACCCGATCTACTTTCAACGAGTCCTCCCCTGGGTGGGAGGATTCATCTCGGGCGATCGAGGAGCATACGCCTATCTCCCAGAATCCGTTTCCCATTTTGGATCGGTAGAAAGTTATGAAGAGGTCATGAAAAAAGTGGGATTGGACAATGTGCACTCTCGACCCTTAACCAGTGGGGTTGTTTCCATCATCGCAGGGATAAAAAAGTGTGGATGATCCGGCCCTTCTCTTTCTCCGATTTAGATCTCATTCTCCAAATCGAAAATCAATCCTTCCCTAAATCGCCCTATGATTGGGCCACCTTCTTGAACCTTTCTACCCTTTATCCTGAGACGTTTTTGGTTTATACCTCTACCTCCGAGGTCTCCAAAAGGCTGGAGATCTGGGGATATATCATTTTTTCAAAAGAGGGACATATCATTTCAATCGCCGTCCATCCCCAACATCGGAGAAAGGGGATTGGGACACAACTCCTCCAGAGGGTGATCAAAGAGCCCTCTCTTAAAAAAGCGTGGGCGGAGGTAAGAAGAAGTAATCAAGGAGCCCAAGCCTTCTACTTTAAAATGGGATTCCAAATCATGGGTGTGGTTCCGAATTACTATGGTAATGAAGATGCTTTGATCATACAATGGACGCCCGTTCCTCAGGAAACTTATTGAACGCCTGTCAGATCTGTCGATTTCATACCTCGCCATTGTGAAATGACAACCTTTTTTGAAACAGTGTTGACAAGGGACATGACCTTTGCTATGGATAAAATGGTCGAAGAAATAGGGGAGGATGTATGAGTGGAATTTTTGGAATTGTATCCAATAAAAATTGTGCAGGGGACTTACTTTACGGGACCGATTATCACTCCCATATGGGAACAGAATATGGGGGGATGGCTGTCTTCGGAAAACAATTTTATCGTTCCATTCACGACATCAGTAAATCCCAATTCAAATCGAAATTTTTCGATGATTATAAAGGGATGAAGGGCCATCTGGGCATTGGGGTGATTAGTGATCGGGACCCTCAACCTCTGATCATTGGATCTAAATTTGGCAACTTCGCCATTGTGGTCGCAGGGCTGATCGAAAATGTAAACGAATTGGGTTCAGAGCTGCTCAGAGAAGGGGAGACCTTTGGTGAAATGTCAAGCGGCGGAATTAATTCCGTGGAATTGATCGCCAAACTCATCACCCGGGGTCAAACACTTCCAGATGGGATTGAGAAGGTTTACGATCGGATCAAAGGGTCGGCCTCTTTGCTTCTTTTGAAAAAAGACGGGATCTATGCTGCCCGGGATCGTTTGGGCCGAACCCCTTTGGTGATCGGAGAAAAAAATGGAGAATATGCGATTGCAACGGAAACGTGTTCCTTCTTGAATTTAGGTTTTCGAATCAAAAAGTACCTCACCCCAGGAGAAATCGTCTTCATTGGAAAATCAGGACTGGATGAAAAGTCCATTGGAAAAAAGAGTAACCAAATTTGTTCCTTTTTATGGATCTATACCGGTTACCCCGCTTCCAGTTACGAAGGCATCAGTGTGGAGTTGGTGAGGGAGAGATGCGGAAGGGCTCTCGCAAGGAACGACGAAGTCAAGGCAGATCTGGTATCAGGGGTTCCCGATTCAGGGGTCGGCCATGCCATTGGATATGCAATGCAATCAGGCATTCCCTATCGAAGGCCATTGGTCAAATACACACCGGGGTATGGACGGAGTTATACTCCTCCCTCCCAAGAAATGCGGGACCTCGTGGCGACGATGAAATTGATTCCGGTGAAGGAAGTGATCTGTGGAAATCGAATTATTCTCTGTGAGGACTCCATCGTCAGGGGAACCCAATTAAAGAACTACACGATCAAAAAGCTTTGGGAATGTGGAGCCAAAGAAGTTCATGTGCGACCGGCCTGTCCTCCCTTGATGTTTCCATGTCGGTTTGCCCTTTCCACTCGGTCGATTGAAGAATTGGCCGCTCGAAAGGCCATTCGAGCCCTGGAAGGCAAAGATATCGAAGATGTCAGAGAATACATCGATCAGGGATCAAAAAAGTATCAACAGATGGTAGATTGGATTGAAAAAGAATTGGGTGTGACGACGCTGAAATACCAAAAAATTGAAGATATGGTGGAAGCCATTGGCCTCCCTAAAGAGAAACTTTGCCTCTACTGTTGGATCGGAGACTACCCCATGGAATAGTTCAGAGTGGTGAGCTCGTAGTTCGGAGATTTAATTTTGAATTTTTACTCCGAACTCTGAACTCCGAACTCAAAACTTAACACTCCAATTTATTTCGAAAACCTCATCACGTCTCCCACCTTGACCGAATTCTTAGTAAACCAACTTTTGTTCATCTCTAATGCATAGAGAATGGGTTGAGGGGGGACATGAGAATCTAAGGTCAAAGGTTGCATATCCGTAATCCAAACGATCCGGCCATCCTTATCCAAGAAAGCAATGCTGAGTGGGATGAAGGTATTTTTCATCCAAAACCCATGATAGCCCTCGGTCTCAAAGATAAAGAGCATCCCCTCATTCTCGCCCAAATGTTTTCTGCCCATTAATCCGGAGGCCCTCTCCCCTGGAGTCTTTGCGACCTCTACCCAAATCTCCTTATGATGGAAATAAAGTGGAATTTTAAGGATCCCTTGGGAAGACACTGTGGAAATCCAGAATAAACCAAGAAGGAAAAGAACCCCTTCACTCTTTCGACCGAACCGTCCCCTTGTTTTTTGCATCCCACTCCTTTTTTTCAAGCTGATCGGCGAGGTTCCGAATTTCATCTTTGATCTTCCCGGTATTCCACTGAATGAACAAAACCCAAAGGGGGAGAAGAAGCCAAATAATAAGTAAAATACCCAAAAAAATAACCATGGCAAGAGCTATTCCAAAAGGAAGTTCCTTGAAAATTTGTTCAATATACCCTTCCATATTTACCCCCTGGCCGTCATCCCCATGATCATGGACTTCTGGAGGCACCACACAAAGCGAACCGGACCGGGTGATCCCACCCAAGGCCTTC
Organism: Syntrophaceae bacterium; assembly: GCA_013388645.1. Classification (GTDB taxonomy): domain Bacteria; phylum Desulfobacterota; class BSN033; order BSN033; family UBA1163; genus UBA1163. The sequence goes on from JACAEV010000061.1 coordinate 10,466, forward strand.
TCCTGATGGTAAACAGGTCATTTGCTCTGTAAGGCGATTATTTCGCCTGGTCTCCTCCCAAATGTCTCCGAAGCTTTTCATTTACTTTTAATATCTGATCCACATCCGACCCCGTCAATTCCCAGGAATAAGTATCTTTGCTCTCCTTCTTCAACCTGATCTTCACCTCTGGTGGGAGAGGTTGTCCCTTTTCGATCTTTTCCCTCTCCACAATGACTTTCGGAACCGATGGATTCTCTGACTTCTCTGGTAGAGGAGCAGAAGATTTTCTTTCACAAGCGATGAGGAAAAAAATTGATATCAAAAAGAGAAGCCATATTTTTTTCATACTTTTTATCCTGAATTGGGTCGAAGGGGTTAAATCTCCTTAAGAAAGGAGCGGCACCCCTTTAGAAAATCCTCTCGGGTATGGGCATCTTTCGGATATGTGAAAATTTTAAATTGAACATCAGTCCCTTTTGAAACATAGTTTCCTTGGGTCAGTTTTACCTGAATCCTTTCGGCGATCTCCTTCATGGACCTTTTGTCATTGAAAGAAAAAATATAGACCACACTATTTTGGAAAGGGACCACAATGTCCATCGAACGGACCATCTTTTGAAGGGCATACATCACTCCTTCCCAAGAATCATGGCTGAGCACAGACTCCCGTTTAGTCCGTTGGTCCCAAAATTCGATCCGAATCATCGAAAACGGGACTTTATCTTTTTCCGCCTCTTCGAGCATTGGATTGAGAAGGAGTTGATAAATGGTCTCTATCCCGAAAACAGGAAGGGTGAAGATAAAGGAGGCACCGCTTCCAAACTTGCTCTCCGCATAGATCGTCCCTCCATGCCCCTCGATGATCTCTTTGGTAATGGACAGTCCCAATCCTGTTCCGGTGACCACCCCTGTCTGGGTTCTTTCCCCTTGATAGAACCGGTCAAATATTTTGGGCAGATCCTCTGGTAAGATACCTACCCCTGTATCGCTCACTACGATCTTCAGATAATCTCGCTTCTCGGTCAGGCCTTTAGAATCGATGATGATCTTTCCCCCCGGGGGGGTAAATTTAATTCCATTCCCGATGAGGTTGATGAAGACCTCCACCATTCGATTACGATCCACCAACACAAGGGGAATATCCGGGTCGAGCCGATTCTCAAGCGTGATCCCTTTTTCCTCTCCTTGCTGAGAAAAAGTCATCACGGCATCCTCGACGATTCCCATGAGGCGGGTGGGTTCAAACCTCAATTTCAATCCCTTACCCGATTCGATTCTGGAAAAATCGAGAAGGGTCTCAATCAGGTTCGTCAGTCGAATAATATTTTTATTGGCAATGCCCAAGTATTCTCTCTGATCCTCAGAGAGGCTTCCCGCATGACCCTCCAAAATGAGAGATATAAATTCCTTGATGACGGTCAGAGGGGTTCGAAGCTCATGGGAGACACTGGAGATAAAGGTCGATTTCAAATGGTCGAGTCGTTTTAATTCTGCATTGGCCTGCTCCAGTTCCTTCGACTTCTGAGTCAAGTCGAAAAAAAGATTTTTCTCATGGATCACCCGATTCAACTTGGCTCTCATCTCGTCGATGGTGAAGGGTTTGGTGATGTAGTCCGTGGCCCCCACATTGACGACATCGGTATACGTGTAGGACCCTCCATGTGCCGTCATACAGATGATGTAGGTATTAGGAAAATGATCTCGGACGGCCCTCATCAATTCGAACCCATCCATTTCTGGCATTCGAATATCTGTAATCATGATGGTGAAAGGTTCGTTCTTCAATATTTCCAAGGCTTCTTGCCCACTTCCCGCAGTCACCGCCTCGTGACCGATGAGGTTGACTACCTTAGAGACCATGTCCCGAACGTTTGCCTCATCATCCACTATTAAAATTCTTTCCTTTTCCACGGCCACCCTTCTCCTCTTGGGATGATTGTCGAAAAGACAACACCTCCCTAAAAGGATATTCCCTTTCCTTGGCAATTTCAATAAAAATTACACAAAAAATAAGAGTTTCGTCTGACAGGATCAGTAACGATCCCCCTGCCTACCGGCAGGCGGCCGCATCGTTTATAAAGGCTGTGTCTGTCGTTTTTAATGCTTCTAAGCATGACCGTCTTCTCTATTTGCCTTCAATCCCCTTTTTCCAATTTAAAAAGAAGCTCCAAAACTTTTCAGAAGTCCCTGAAGGAAGATTAAGAAAATGGATTCCAGGAGGGATAGCCTCCTCAATGTAATGTGGATTCAACTCTTTGATCTCCTTGTAGAAAACCCCGGTAGCCTTGGCAATCTCTATGATGGGAAGAGGTTGAACGAGCTCAATTTGAACCCTCTCCAGCAGGAGAGGATCGTAAAATTCTTTCTCTTCCAAACGATACCCATATCTCCCAGGATCCGAAAGGAGGATCTTAGCTACAGCGATTTTATAGACATATCGCTCTGTCTCCAAAGGAAGATCGAGGTAAAAATAACTCCTCGTCTTTTGAAGTTCGATCTCCCTTCGAATTCTATTTTCTCCAGCATTATAGGCAGCCATAGAAAGGGTCCAACTCCCAAATTCTTCATATAGACTCTTAAGATAAGAAAGAGCCCCCTCTGTGGCTTTAAAAAAATCAAATCGCTCATCCACGCTTCGACTTTTTCTCATCCCGTATTTCTCACCGGTGGACGGAATAAACTGCCAAATCCCCGCGGCACCGGATGTCGAGACCGCTTCAGGCCGAAGGCTGCTTTCGGTAATGGTCACATACTTCAAATCTTCAGGAAGCCCCGTCTCCTTCAACCTCTTCTCAACCCACGGGAAATATCGCCGTGCGCGCTTCATCCATAAAAGCACTTGAACTTCGTTGGACAACGCCAAGAGAAATTCCCGATCCAAATTTTCCCAAACATTTCGATCTTCTAAGGGGAATCGTTCCTCACAGAGGAAAACCTCTTGAGGAAGTTTAAAGGCTGTGATCGGGGGACGGGTTTGAAGACGATCCAAACGATATCTCAAACTGGCTACCTCTTTGCGGAGGATAGAGATGGATTGATTCAAAATATTCAATTGCTCAGATAAGGCATCCTCCTTAGCCTCTTGCTTCTCTATGGATTTCGTTTGAACAATCACTTTCTCAGATACCTTGCTGATGGATGGCCCGGTAGCACAATTGATCAGAAAAAATCCAATCACCAAAATAGAAAAACGTTTTTTCATTCCTTGCCGTCTTTTCTCCTGATGAGACATTGATCTTTTTCTACTTTCATTATCATAATTTTCCCCTCCGATGCAAGAACTCCCTTCCCCTTTCAATTTAAGAGATCGAAATGTTATATTAAAAAAATGAGAAAAATCTATCTCTGGGCAATTCTCCTCCCGATAGTTGGAATTCTTTCTTCCGGTTGTGTTCAAAAAGGTCCTTTCCCTCCTTGGATCTCAAAAATCTCCTCACTGCAAATTCCAATTGGATCGGAAGAAATTTTTAGACTTCCAGAAGGAAACCAAATCACCTTCGGGGAACTTTTAAAGGACCTCTCGCCAAGCCGAGTTATCTTTGTCGGAGAGTCCCACGACCAAATCGAGCATCATCAGATTCAGTTGAAACTTATTCAAAACCTCGTAACGAAAGGGAAAAACGTTGTCATAGCCATGGAGATGTTTGAGCGTCGACATCAGTCAGTACTGGATCAGTGGAATCAAGGACTTCTCACCGAAGAAAAATTTCTCAGAGAAGTCCAGTGGGAGACCACATGGGGAATGGATTATGAACTTTATAAGGGCATTCTCGATCAGGCAAAACACTCTCATCTTAAGGTTCTCGGAATGAACCTCCAAAGAGATTTAGTAAGAAAAGTGGCTCAAAACGGGATTGAGAACCTTTCCCCTGAGGATAAGAATCAACTCCCTGAAATGGACTTTACAAACCCATCCCACCGAACCTACATTCAATCCATTTATAAAAACCACCATGGAGAGATGGCAGAGAATTTTGAAAATTTTTATCAAGCCCAAACCCTCTGGGATGAAGGCATGGCAGAAACGCTTGCTGAATTTTTAAAATCTCCTGATGGGGAAGGTAAGACAGTGCTGGTATTGGCCGGTAGCGGTCATATCGTTTTTGGTTTTGGAATCCCGAAACGATTCTATCGAAGGACCTCCATCCCTTATCAAACCATTGTCTTAAAGGCATGGAAAGAAAAATTAGATGAGGATTTCACGTTTATCAAAACCTCTTCGCCTCTGGCTAATTTCCTATGGGTCACAAAGCCAAATCCTCCTGAGAGAACGAGGCCAAGCATCGGTGTGATTCTAAAACAGAGAGAAGATCAAAAAGGACTATGGATCGAAAAAGTAATTCCACACAGCTTGGCAGAAAAAGCTGGCCTTCTTTTAGGAGACCGGTTAATTGGAGTTGAGGGGAAAGAAATATCAAAGGTAAAAGATATTCACGATGCCGTCGTTCAAAAAGGCTTGGGAAAAGAGATTGTCTTTACGATCATCCGGGAAGGAATGGAAAAAGAAATAAAGGTGACATTTCCCTCCTCAGAAAACGGATTATCCTCCTTAACTCATCCATTCTGATTTGACCCCGATTTTCGTTCTCACCTCATCCATCACTTCTGTGACAATCGCTTTACATCGATCGGCACCGGACTTTAAAACCTCGATCATATACTGAGGTCTTTTATGAATCTCTCGGACCCGATCCTGGATCGGCCCAATTTCCTCCACCATGTTTTTAAAGAGAATCTCCTTACATTCAATGCATCCGATTCCCGCCGTCCGACAATGACGGTCGATGGAAGCGATTTGATCTGGTTTTGAAAAAGCCTGATGCATGGTGAAGATGTTGCAGTGTTCAGGATGACCTGGATCACTTCGCCGTTGTCGGTGCGGGCAGGTGGCTGCCGTCCTCAATTTCTCACGGATCGCCTCCGGAGGATCAAGAAGACCGATTGCGTTATTCAATGATTTGGACATCTTCGCATTCCCATCGGTTCCAAGAATACGGGGGGCATCCGAAAGAAGCACTTTGGGTTCGGGAAAAGTATCTCCGAAACGGACGTTAAATTTCCTTGCAATCTCCCTGGAAAGCTCAACATGCTGGATCTGATCTTCTCCCACTGGAACATATCCCGCTTTGTAAATAAGGATGTCCGCGGCCTGAAGGACAGGATAATCTAAGAGTCCCATGTTGATATTTTGTCTGTGCTGCTTTGCCTTTTCTTTAAACTGAGTCATCCTCTCTAATTCCCCGATGGGGGTCACACAGTTAAAAATCCAAGCCAGTTCAGTATGCTCGGGTACATGAGATTGGACGACCACGATGCATTTATCGGGGGTCAATCCGGAGGCAACCAAAATGGTTGCGGTATCCAAAATCCTCTTCTGCATCAACGCCACTTCGTATTCGATCGTAATGGCGTGATAGTCCACGACACAATAGACGCAGTCATAGCGGTCAACCAATCTTACCCAGTTACGAATAGCACCGACATAATTACCAATATGAATTTCCCCTGAGGGCTGAATCCCGCTGAAAATACGATCCATCTGCTAACCTCCATTCATATACGTGGTTTGTCCTTAGGATTTTTTTACCTTAGCCGTCTGATCCCAACCCAAACGGGCTTCATAACGGTAACCTTAACCTAAAAACTATTTGATTCAACCTTTAAATTAAAAAGGCCATGGGTGGATATTGCCCATGGCCTCTTTTCTTTTTACTAAGGGCAACTTATGGGGGTAGAGGTATAGGGCAATATCTCTTTTTTCCAATTCCACACCATATCCAGGCCAATTTCATCCCCTTTACACTTAAATATTGATGCCTTAACTTATCTTAAATTCTATAAAAAATCAATAGGTTCATCAAATTTCATCAATAAAATCACAGAGTATGTTGGCAGTCTTTTCAACAATGGTGGCACATTTTTCCATGCCCCCTGAAGCCAACCATTTTTGCCGTTCCTCTTCATTATCCAAATGACAACGGATCAGGTCATAACAATAACAGCTCCCAAACTCCTTTTCGAATAACCTCCAGAATTCCTGACATTTTCCATAGATCTTCGCAATGGCTTCCTTATCCTTGGAATCGGATCTTCCCCTCTTCATTCCGATGGCCATTACAGCACCAGTGAATGCTCCACATAGAGACCCCTTCCTTCCTATACCTCCACCAAACCCTGAGGCCAACATCGGAATGTGAGGATCCTGAATCCCGAAATACTCCTTGAAACTCAAGGAGATGGATTCGGCTCAATTAAATCCCTGCCCGAAATAACTCTTTGTTTTTTCTTCAACTAACTTCGCCCCATCTTCTTTTCCCATCGAATCCCTCCTATCCCTCTATTTATTGTTATCAAGAACAAGACGGTTCAAATGTAGCATGTTAAACTTAAAAAAACCATAGGATGAATTGAAGGCTAATCTGAAATAAGTTATACAGCATTTCTATAACCATGGAAATCTGGCGACTGTTAGATACCGGCTCCTGTTCAGCAGCTGAGAATATGGCTCTGGATGAGCTTCTCCTCGAACTGAAGGCTGGGGAAATAATTCCTCATACTCTCAGATTTCTCCATTTTCTACTCCAACGGGTCGAGTTTTTCCCTTCTTTTGACTTGACAATCCTTTTTATTAATTATATGCTCTTAATATAAGCGCTTACAGTAAAGGGGGTGTACTATGAGAATTACAACACACATACCAGATCCACTCGCAAGGGATGCAAAGATTATGGCCGAGAACGAGAAAAAATCCGTATCGTCCATAATTGCAGAAGCTCTCACCTACTACCTCACCGAAAAAAGGAAAAAGAAACTAGGTAGAAAGGTATTGGAAATGGCAGGTAAAGTACGGGTATCTCCAGAAGTCTACAAAGAATTGGAAAGGGGGCGTATGGACTCCAATGACAGGACTTGATACAGGGTTCTTTGTAGCCTTACTCAGGAAGGGCTCTAAAGCGGTGGAAGTATGGGAAGGAATCATAGATGGCGATGAATCAGCGGTCTCATGTTTGACCCTTTATGAATTGCAAAGATTATCTCTCAAGGGGGTTATCGAATCCAATGCCGTAAATGCAATTCTTGAGGCAATTCGGGCCATATGCAAAGTGGTCTGGCTTGATAAAACCGAGATACTCACGGCAGCCGCTACTATCTCACAAAGCTATGGAATTCATGCAATCGATTCATTAATCCTCGCAAGTTTATCCACTTTGAATGTCAAAACAATTTATACCACCGATTCTCACATTGAAAAATATAAGAAAAAAGGTATCCACATTATCAACATGTTGGAAACGTCAATGTCCTGACATCAACTCATAATGAAGCCACCCCCCCTAAAAAAGAAAATTCAGACCACCCTCCTCCGATGGTTCAATAAGAACAAAAGAGACCTTCCCTGGAGGAAGACTCATGATCCTTATTCCATCTGGGTCTCTGAAATCATGCTGCAACAGACCCAGGTTGCGACGGTGATTCCCTACTACCAAAAATTTTTAAATTCCTTTCCAACCATTCGTCATCTGGCAAAAGCTGAGCTATCAAAAGTCTTAAAGGTTTGGGAGGGGCTGGGATATTATTCGAGAGCACGCAATCTTCACCGTGCTTCACAAATCTGTTTGAATCATTTTCACGGAAAAATCCCTGATAACTTAGAAGACCTTCTCAGCCTTCCTGGAATTGGTCGATCCACTGCAGGCGCTATTCTCTCCTTCGCCTTTAACAAGGAAGCTCCTATTCTCGATGGTAATGCCAAAAGGGTCCTCTCCAGGCTCTTTGCTGTTCCAGGAAATTCAGGAGAAAGGAAAACAGAGCAATTTCTCTGGGAAATTTCAGAATCCCTGATTCCAAAAGGATATGCAAATCCTTTTAATCAAGCCCTCATGGACCTCGGCGCCCTAATCTGTACGCCAAAAGACCCGCAATGCTACAAATGTCCTCTCTGTAATCTTTGCAAAGCAAAGGCATCTGGAAAACCCGAAAAATTTCCCTCAAGATCCGTTAAGAAAAAGATTCCTCACATCAGGGCGGTCTGCGCTGTTATTCAGAAGGATGGAAAAGTTCTACTTAAAAATAGGCCTCCAAAAGGGCTCTTAGGGGGGCTGTGGGAATTTCCAAACTGGAAGATTGAAGGAAAACAAAGGTCAAGGTTAAGGCTGAGTTTAAGAAATTATATCAGAAAACAAATAGGAATGAATGTTGAAGTCAAGAATTCTATTGGCACTTTCAAGCAAGCCTACTCTCATTTCAAAATCACCCTCCAGGTCTTTAAATGCCAGTTTCTCAATAAAAAAGGAAAGGGGAAATGGGTGCCCATAAAGGAACTCATACAATTGCCCATGTCAAGAATCCACCGAAAAATTGCAGAAAGGATCAAAGTAATCACTTAAACTTCAAACAGAATATGTTACATATAGAATTACAAGTCTACAGCAGTTGCTTGTCTTGAAGGTTGATGATTACTGAAGTGAATAAAAAAAAGACAGAGCTGAGTAGACCTTCATTGCTCCAGTGTATTGAATAATATTCCCCCCATCCACACCCATTTTCTAATACTTAAAACGTCCCACTTACTAACGCATCATGGAGTTTACAGAATATAACGTAATCGGTGCGGGCGCTTGTTTAATTGCCTCAGGCTTTCTGAAGGCTTCAGGACGCTATTTATAATGGCACCGCACGAAATTATTTTCCATTATTTTTGCAGTAACCCAATATTGCCGGCGATCTCGGTTCCTTTAACTCAAATCTAAAGCAGAAGATGTTTTTAAGAGATTGAAAAAGAGGGTTGATTTTAATATAAGAGCCCCCACAAGGAACCATTTGATGCTTGGGCCACAATACCCAAATCCCCCGAGACAAGATAGGCTATTCCGGGAGCAGAGGCCGTCACCCCTATAATTTTCCCCCAATCATTATTAAAGGTGCCTGACAAACCAAACGTTGAAAACCAGATCGAGCTATCTGCAGCTCTCACAACCATCCTAAGATGTGATCTATCTCCGCTATAATACCAAGCCAATGCAGGAGTTTCAGCTATCATTCCGGAGAGTGAGGCCCAATCATTGTTGAAAGCCCCCGCTGAATTAAAAGACGAAACCCAGATCGAATCATCCATACCGCGAACCACCATCTGGAGTTTATTGGCCCCTGGATGCCAAGCTAAAGCTGGGGAAGAAGGGGTTCTTCCAGGGATGGAAATCCAGTCATTATTGAATACGCCACTTGAATTAAAGGTGCCTGCCCACAAAGAATTATCATTGGCGCGAACCACTATTTGAAGTTTGTTAGCCCCCGGGTTCCATGCCAGAGCTGGAGCTGAGGCTGTCAGCCCTGGAATAGAGGTCCAATCATTATTGAATACGCCACTTGAATTAAAGGTGCCTGACCAGATCGAATTATCCGAGCCACGAACTACGATCTGAAGTTTGTTGGTCCCCGGGTTATAGGCCAGGGCTGGAGTGGATGGAGTCAGCCCGGGGATTGGTACCCAGTCGTTGTTGAAGACTCCGTTGGAGTTGAAAGTAGAAACCCAGATCGAGTTATTAGCGGCCCGGACGGCTAAAAAGAGTTTACTGAATATGGGATGCCAGATCAGAGCTGGGGCAGACGGTGTGCTTCCAGGGATAGAATTCCACTGTGGAGAAGAGTTAAACGTCATATTAAGCGTCTGGAAATGTCTGGAATACCCCGGAAAATCTGTCAAGGTGCAATTGTAATTAATATGCATGGGCATCCGGAAAAGACCATTCGGCCTTTTACTGGTAGTACCCCAGCTGTTCAAGGAGATCCAATAATGCCCCCCAGGGTCAGTAGAGCTATCGTCGTAGCCAACGATTAGGAATGCATGACAGGCGCCTTCACCATTGATCCATGTGTGGCCACAATAGTAGTCCGGGATCCAGAATGTTTTCTCGTCCTGAGTTTGCCAAAAGTTATAACGCCCTGACTTTCTGCCTCAAGGAGGTATGATTGAATGGCTAAATCGATCTTAGCCTCTGGAGCTTTTTCGTAATCCTCCTTCCATTTTTGTAAGGTCACCGGGTCGGGCCGCATGATCGGAAATAGAAAGCCAGCATTATCAGAAGGTGAGGTCTCCTGAGCAAAAACAGTACCACCAAGAATCAACAATAATAGCGATAAGGTTTCAATTACCCATGCTATCTTCTTCATGGTCTCTCCCTTTTTTTGTGGAAGCCCTTTAAATAAAATTTGAGGTCTGATTTGGATTTTTAGATAGAGTAATTTCGGTAAGAAGTTTTAAAGGTCTTTCTCTATCTACCACCCCCTTGGGAAGAGAAAAACTTTTTAGAATTGTCGATTCAACAATACACCTAATATGACTTTTGTCAACACAAAAATACGGTTGTGAAAATTATCTTTCGGAGGATTAACACTGGAACACTGGTATCCCGATTCGAAATCTCATCTTGCGGAGGAAGTTATCAATTTTATGTTGAATTTCATCTACCAGATGAGAAGCAAATTCTATAATTAGGGAATACTTTTGTGCCCTTATTTTAGTCTGTGGCACCGCTCTGTTGTCTTTTTGTCCATTGGACCAATTTATCGGAAAGGAATTTAATCTCATCAAGGTGATAAAGGCAGATCTCATGAAGTTCTTCTGAGGTAATTTCATGGTAAAAGTGAACCATCCGATTCCGATAGCCTGCCATTTTCCTCATCAACTCTGCCTCTTTTTCAATCAGAACTTTATTCTCGGAAAGACCCTTGGCAATCTCTTTATATTCTGTCGCCGGGAAAGCAAATCCCTTAGCAAGGATGTGTCTGCCAATATCAAAGAGCGCCTCTAAGACACGCCTTAAATAGGATTCTGCTGCCGCAATTTTGTGTCTATCTGATAGGAAGGCAGTTTTTTCTTCGAGGCGCAGATCCTTAAGTGAATCCATCATTTGAGAGATCCAAAAAGCGCGTTGTGCAATAACTTTTAGATCAATATCGCCGGGGCTCATATTAATCACCCATGATCATTCTTTGCTTCATACGCT
>JACAEV010000008.1 GCA_013388645.1 Syntrophaceae bacterium
AATTTGGTTCTCAGAAGAGGATGAATCCCAGCAAAAGGTTCGTCAAGAAGAATCATTTTTGGATCAAACATGAGAATGCGAGCTAATTCTAAGATTTTTTGCTGCCCACCGGAAAGTTCTTCCCCTAAATTGTCTTTCAACGGTTCGAGATCAACTTCTTGAAGGAGTCGAATTGCCTTCTGTCGTAGAGCGATATCGGATTCGGGAGAGTCAAGGACAGGGGCGAGGAGGTTCTCTACAATCGTCATCTTTTTAAATATCTTAGGCACCTGGAATGTTCTGCCGATTCCTAAACGGGCGATTTCATGGGAGAGCATACCCTGAATGGGTCGATTTTCAAAAGAGATCTTCCCCTCATCCCCTCGGTAGATTCCGTTGATGCAGTTGAGAGTGGTAGTTTTACCAGACCCGTTCGGGCCTATCATCCCAAGAATTTCATTCTCTCTTAGTTCAAAAGAGAGATGATCGACAGCCACAACGCCACCAAAACGTTTGGTTAGATTTGAAATCGTGAGGATCATCTTAAGACGATGTCCCTCCCAGAAAACCCTGTGGTCTGATCATAATAATGAGGATGAGCATAAAAAATGATATGACAGGGCTTAGAGCAAGAGGGAGAAATAAGGTGCTGATATTTTCAGTTAACCCAAAGATCAAACCCCCAATGATAGAGCCCATCGGATTGCCCAATCCACCCAATACGATAACCACAAAGGCGACCAAAGTGTATGAAGCTCCCATCCCCGGTGTGATTCCCGGGAAGGTAAGGGGAATCAAAGCCCCTGTCATTCCAACAAGCATCAACCCAATTCCAAAGGCAACCGAAGAGATTTTGTTTGGGTCAATTCCAACAATCTTCACTGCATCCCGATTCTGGATAATGGCCCGAATTGCCTTTCCGAGATAAGTTCGATAGAGAAAGAGAACGAGGGCTAATGCGATGATTGAAGAAAAAACAAAATGGATGGCCCTTCCAGTACTGATATATAATGTTCCAACCCGCAATGAAGGGGTTGCATAGGGAAATCGAAGTCCGCGGGGGTCCGCCCCCCAGACAATCAATACGAGGGCTGTGATGATCATGGAGATTCCGTAAAAAGTAAGAAAGGAGGCCATCTCAGGGTCTTCGGATTTTAAAAGGCGGGGGACGATTAGATGATAGATGATCATCCCGGCAAGGAAAAAAAGCGGAATGATGACTAAGAGACTCGATAAAGGATCTATCTTATAGAGCACGCTAAACCAGTAAACCATATAGGCAGCGATCATGAGAAATTCTCCATGGGCAAAGTTAACGACCCGCATGACCCCGTAAATGATGTTCAAGCCCGCCCCAATCAGACCATAGATCATCCCAAGAAGAATTCCTGAGAGAATGGCTTGAAGCAAGAGATTTCCCATGGCTAAAGGATCACCTTTCTAAGAGATGGATATTTTCGGGTTAAAGTACCAATTATTCCTCTCGGGAAGAAAAGGACAAGAAGACTGATCATGATACCCAGGATGAGAAGATTCAGCAAAGGATACCTTCCCCATATGATGTGGTCTAAAGTATAAAGCCCGATAGCTCCAACAATCGGCCCTGTGATGGTCCCCAAGCCTCCAAACATCGCATAAACAATTGCTTTCGTCGTGATCAAAAGGTTGAACGACGAGGCGGGATCAATGATCCCAGAAAACCATGCGTCGATTCCCCCAGCGAGAGAAGGAAAGAATGCGGCCAGGACCCATGCCTTGAGTCTGGTTTTGGCAATGTTGATACCCATTACCTCTGCAGCTTGGGCGTCGTCACGAATACACCTCAGAGCGATCCCCAATCGCGATATTGAAACTCTCCAAAGAGTGATGATTGAAAGAATCATCACCCCCAGCATGATATAATAACTGAACTGAGGGTTGTAAATGGTCGACAGGTGAATGCCAAAGCTTCCTCCCGTAATCTCTTCGGGTAGATTGGCAATGAGAATGCGCAAAGCCATGGCACAGGAGAAATTAACAATAGCAAAATAGATTCCACGAAGGCGAAGAGTGCCCGCAAAGAGCAGGGAGAGGAGGATTCCTCCCCCTCCCCCCATCAAAATGGATAAAATGATCGGGATGCCAAGACGACTCCAGAGTACCGCAGTGAGATAAGATCCTACTCCATAGAAAGCGACATAACCAAATGGAAGATATCCCGTATATCCGTAAATAATATTAAAAGAGATAGCCATGGTGATCCAAAGCATCAGATAGAATGTGAAGGACAACTGGATGGGAAGCCTTGGCCCAGAAAGGAAGAAGAGCAATCCTAAGACAACTATGGCGAGAATAATATTCTTACGGTTGAAAAAAACATTTGGCATAGACACTTACTTGCTCAGCCCTTTCTTTAAAGAGACCCCTAATCCCGGGCCTTTCATCGGTTGGAGTCTCCCTTCGGTAAGTTCAAAAACGGGATCAATGATTTCCTCTTGATGAAGAAAAGGACCGATCGCGAGGTCGCACGGATAGAGAACATTGGGAGTTGAAATCCCCAGATGGAGGCTGGCACTCGTTCCAACTCCGAGTTCTAAATTACTTCCAATGGTGCAAGGTATGTTTGCTGATTCAGCCAATGCCGCAATCTTTTTTGCAGGGAGGAGCCCTCCCACTTTTCCAACCTTGATATTGATGATATCAGCAGCCCGTGATGAGATGATCCGAAAAGCATCCTGGAGGGTAAAAACCGACTCGTCGGCCATGACAGGGGTGTCCAAGGCTTCCGCCACCTGCCGCATTCCGTCTATATCATATGCAGGAACAGGTTGCTCGATCGATTCGAGATCAAAGGATTCCATTTGCCGAAGAATTTTGATGGCTTGATCAGAACGATATCCCTGATTCGCATCTACCCGGAGCTTAAATTGACCTCCCAGCCGTTCTCTCATGAAACGAATGACTTGTATGTCCTTTTCCGGATCGCCACCGATTTTCACTTTAATGGTCTTGATTCCTTTGCTCAGGTAATGTTGTGCTTCTTCCACCGCCTTTTCTGGAGCCTGAATACCCACCACCCAACTTAGGGTAACTTCTTCCCTCACCTTACCTCCCAAAAGCTGAAATGTCGGGAGATTTGTGATCTTCCCCAAAAGGTCATGATAAGCAATATCGATTGCGGCTTTTGATGCTCCATTTCCGTTGAGGGTCCGGTCCATTCTCTGGTGGAGAGCTTCAAGATCAAAGGCATCTGACCCGATGAGTGGGGGAGCAAGGATCTGGTTGATGATTTGGATGATGATTCTTCCATCCTCTCCCATAAAAGCCGGGGCGGGGGACACTTCACCGTATCCTATTATTCCCGATTCTGTTTCCACCTCCACAACTGCGTGATTTCTTGTTTCCATCCGATAAAGGGAAATTTCCCAAGTCTTTTTAAATGGGACGGAAATTAGGAACGCTTCGATTCTCTTGATGCAAGTTTCTTTTGACATCTTTTCCTCAAACATTCAGATAGGTTTCAATTTCCCACGGGTGAACCTGGGTCGAATAATTTTCCCATTCTTTTCTTTTTAGGGAAATGAATTTTTTAAATAAATTGGTTCCAAGTGTTTTTTCAATAAGAGGGTCTTTCTCCGCCTCATCCAGGGCTTCTTTCAACGTTCCGGGGAGGGACGCGATGCGATGGGTATTTCTTTCCGCGGTTGACATATGATAGATATCTTTTTCAACAGGTGGAGGAGGGACGAGTTTTCTCTTAACCCCATCCAATCCGGCAGCAAGCATTACGGCAAAGGCTAAATAGGGATTGCAGGAAGCGTCGGGGGAACGTGATTCCACCCGAAGCGCTTTTGGAGAAGAAGCTGGAATTCTCAATAGACTGGATCGATTATATTTTGCCCAGGCGATATAGACAGGAGCTTCCCATCCTGGGACAAGACGTTTGTAGGAATTGACGGATGGATTTGTAATTCCTGTTAGACCCCTGGCATGATCTAATAAACCAGCAATAAAAGAGTTCCCAATAGAGGAGAACTCCATGCTTCCTTCTTTAGAAAAAAGGTTGATGCCGTTTTTCTTATCGAAAAGATTAAGATGAACATGCATACCGCATCCATAAGTTCCAAAAAAGGGTTTGGGCATAAAAGAAGCAATGAGCCCTTTCTCGTGAGCCAAATATTTTACAACTTGTTTATAGGTCACCGTCACATCGGCAATCGAAAGAGCATCTCCATGCTGAAAGTTAATCTCGTGTTTACCTTTCGGTACTTCATGATTGCTCTTTTCACAAAAGATCCCCATTGCATCCAAGGCGTGACTCAATTCTTTCCGGATTTCTGCTCCCCGGTCATAGGGAGGGATATAATAATAACTGGCTTGATCATGGGGGGCGAAACTGCCATCTTCTTTTTTGATGAGAAGGTGAAACTCCATCTCTGGTGCCAAGAGAAACTCACTCTCTTTTCCAATTTGCCGTTTCATTTCTCCAAGGGTCCGTCGGAGGACAGATCTGGGATCCCCCTCGAAAGGAGTCTTTCCATCCTCATGGAAAACATCGCAAATGATTCTTGCTGTCTTATTCTCTCTTGCTCCCCAGGGGAAGACACGTAAAGTGGGGAGGTCAGGAACGAGGGTCAGATCACTTTCATGGACTCCTACAAAACCGACGGAAGATCCGTCAAAGGTGCATCCTTCCTTTATCGTTTTTTCAAAGTCTCTTCTCGGGATGACGACACTTCTGATACCTCCGAGGATATCTGTAAATTGGAGGCTGATGAACTCGACGCCTTCCTGATCTAAGATTTTTTCGGGCTTAATCGGAATCGATTTTGTTTTCATCTCTTACCTCCCATTTCTTCCCCATCGATATCGAGGATTGTACAAAGAAGCACCATGCACCCTTTTGCAATATCTTTCGGATCTGTCCATTCCTCTGGGCAATGGCTGAATCCTCCCTTACTGGGTATGAAAATCATTCCCGCATTGGTAATAGACGCCAAATGGTTCGCATCATGCCCTGCCATACTAAATAGGTCTAAAGAGGGGAATCCTAAAGTTCGAGAGCTTTGGCGAATGGAACGGATCACCTCTTCAGAGAATCTCATGGGGGGTTGGACAAGAACTTCCTCGCTTTTGATCTTTAGTTTTCGTTTCTGCTTAATCTGGGAAAGGGCTTGTTTAAATCGAGCTTTTATCTCTTTAAGGATCTCCGGCAACGTGGATCGGAATTCAATAGTCAAAACAACCTCGCCAGGTATGATATTTACTTGATTGGGAGTTACCTGGATGCGGCCCACTGTTGCTGTTGAATCTTCGTCCTCCCGAGCTTGAACACACTTTTCCGAAGCCAAGATGATCTCGGAGGCAGCCATTAAAGCGTCTTTTCTAAGGGGCATTGGAGTGGTTCCGGAATGATTTGCTTCCCCTTGAACCATGACCTGTTCTCTATATATCCCGGTGACCCCCAAGACTACACCAATAGATATTCCCTTCTTATAAAGTCGCTCCCCTTGTTCCACGTGCATTTCAATAAAAGCATGGAGGTGAGGTGATTGATTAAATCTCAGTATAGATTCCCAGTCCATTCCAATGGATTGCAGGGCAATGGGAAGAGGGACTCCCTTTTCATCCTTTAACTGGGATAATTCTTTAAGGTTCCACTTTAACGAAAGCCCTCTACTTCCAAAGGCAGAGAAACCAAAACGGTTGGGTTCCTCTGCGGTTAATACGACGATCTCAATTGGGTGACGGGTAGATATCTCTAACTCGTTGAGGGCATGAATCACCTCCAAAGCTCCAATGACTCCCGCAGCCCCGTCAAAACTTCCGCCATTCTGAACCGTATCCAGATGAGAACCTGTCATAATAGGAGGAGCATTTGGATCCTTTCCTTCTCTCCGACCGATGACATTTCCAAAAGGATCATTACGTATTTGAAGATCCAAGGACTTCATGATGGAAATGGCTTTTTGTTTGGCTTCTATCTCTTTTTCACTCAAACCGGGCCTTGTAATTCCTTGGTTGGGAACCTTGCCAATGTCAGAAAATTCAATAATCCTCTTCTGGATTCTACTTTGATCGATCGTTTTCTCTAAGACCTTGAGGTCAAAAAGCATATTCGTCCTCATAGGCTCTCAATCCGTTTGGAAGATATATTTTTCTTTAGCAAGTTGTTCGAATTCATCGAGCAATTGCTTTGTGCGTCTTGTATTCCGTCTGCCCACCTCGGTGACCAAAACATTAATGAGACAGAGAGGAGCGGAATAGGAATCAAAGAGAGTGATCAGACCAATGGGAACCAGAAGTGAGATATCGGATAGCTTGGCAATAGGAGAAAAAATGGTGTCTGTGATGGCAACGATCTTGGCTCCTCTTTGCTGTGCATATTGGGTTAGGTCGACGGTCATCTTTGGATATCGCGGAAAGGCAATAGAGATGACCAAAGTATGGGAGTTAATGTCCATCAATTCATCAAAATCAGTAGTGGCCCCTGTACTCAGAGTCCGAACGGGCCGTTTGACCTTTCTCAAGAAATAACCAAAGTATTGGGCGAGATGGGTGGAACCCCTCAATCCGATGATAAAAATATTTTGTGCGATCTGTATCTCTTTTACGACTTTGAAAAATTCAATGGTAGGAAAGAATTCCAAAAGATGCCTGAGGTTTTCAATCTCTTTAGAGATAACTTCCTGAGGTCGGAGTAGCCTCTTCCTTCCAGCATGCACCGAAAGTCTGAAGCGGTCTGTCGCCGTCAGCTCGCCATGGATAATCTCCTCTAAATCCCTTAGGAATTCTGCATACCCGCTATACCCCAATGATTGGGCGAAACGGACAACAGTAGGCTCACTTAAACCAAGGGTTTTAGCCAGCTGTGAGGCAGTCATAAAAGCTGCCCTTTGGTATTGGGAGAAGATATAGTCAGCGACCCTTCGGTGACTCTTCGATAAATTTGGGACGCGTGATTGAATCGTTTTAAAAAGGTCTTTGACTTCTGTTTTCACTTTAGGATTCTGAATTAAATAATTCTTCTGCCAAAGAATAATGAATTTTTTTATACATGTCAACTCTTTTTTGTTGGAACCCAAGCCAGTCTTTCCCTGAATCATTTTTAACATGGGTTGTTTTAGAAGTCTTGGGTTGAAGTGAATCTGGTGGTTAAGAAAGTCAGGTTATAATCCTCTTTATTTCTTTCTTTCTATGGACTTCCTTTAAAAAGGTTGAATAGCTCACTGGCACGAGCAAGCTTATCTAAATTTTTTACAATCCCAACTACTTTTTCTGAGGTTTTCGAATCAATTTGCCTTGAAGCCAGCTTGCGAAATTTATTCAGTAATTCCTCTTTACTCATAGGATGGGTGACATCACCCTTTGGAGTCATGATCTTTGTGGTATAAAATTGTCCTGAAGTAGTTTCTATTTCTACTTCAGAGGGAATTGACTTAGGGAAGTAGCTATCCAATTCGGGACTATAGATCAACTCAACCTTATCTGCAATCCCTAAAATTTCTGAATCGTTGAGGCGTTTCTCTGTAAATTGGTCAGGATTTAATTCCCCATCTGTAATGATAGCCCCGATGACGAAGGGAAGGCTGTACTGAGCGGATTCCATTGTCTGGGGCCGTTTTTCTCCTAAGTGGGATCCAATAGAGAAAATTCTAATAGAAATCTTTTTAATGGTACCCTTTCTCAGTTCCTTATGCTTCTTCATTAACTCCATTATGCCCTCTATTGATGGATGGGTCCAACGGCAAGATGGATAGGGTTTAAAATAAGTATTTTTGATTTCGAAAGATTCTCCGAACTTAGGAAGTGAGCCCTTTGAAAAATCGATCGTTGTTGAAATCCCCGTAAATCCCTCTTGGGCTAAAAGTGCTGCATTCACTCCCACCAGAGCCCCCCATCCGCTGCAATACTGTGTCATCGGCATGATTCCTATTTTAAGGTCATCTATAATGGGAGACACGGGAGCAAAGGTTTCACCAATCGCCATTGCCTGTTCAATTTTCCCGGAGTCTAAGCCCAAGAGTTTGGCAACTGCTGCAGCAGCACCTATACTCCCCCATCGTCCGGACCCAGGAAATACGGCGAATGGAGAACTATCATTCCGGTGAAGCTCTCCTGAACGGACTGCAACTTCATAACCACAAACGATGGCCTCGATCAACTCCTTACCAGAGCTATCGTTATTTTCAGCGATACTACAAGCAGCAGGAATGACGACGCTTCCAGGATGACCTGCGGCCATTCTGTGTCCATCATCAATATTTAAAGCCGAGCCTACTGTTCCATGAATAAAGGCAGCGTTTTGAGGAGAAGTTTTCTCCCCGTTAGGCCATAGAGTTGATTGACCAATTCCCGGGGATATCTTTGCAAATTTCAACGCAATCTTACCTGCTTTTGTGTTTGCTCCGCTAAGCACTGCTCCGATAAAATCCAAAAGACAGTTTTTAGCACTCTGTATAGTCGACTCATCCAAATCGCTAAACCTCAGGTATTTTATAAACTGGGCAGCCTTTTTCATCGATCCTCTCCTTTTTTCCTTTTTTTCAATGCTGGGATAAAAGCTATCGTTGCAGGATTGCATTAAAAAATCAAAATCGACCCAGGAAACACAATAATAAATTTTGACTCCCGATCGAAGATCAATCTTAGGAGTTTTGGGAACTTTTAGCAAGTAAGTGGTTTTGTATATGTAAAACTTGATTTTATCTTTTTTTTCAGGGAATAGCAGTGGTTTTAAAAATGGATGACGTGGTGGCTAATACTTCTGAACTTCATTATTAGTCCCTTACAAATGAAATTGTTGCCAAAATGGTCATAAACTTACATATTGGCAGTTTGCTGCTCCGCAAGAGCAGGGATGATGAACATGGATCTGAGCTTCAGAGCCGTGGTG
>JACAEV010000009.1 GCA_013388645.1 Syntrophaceae bacterium
AGAAATTGTATCGGACATGGTGATGTTCGATTATTCTCCTTTGTATCGGGGGGATCGTTTCTCAAGGAAAGCCGTAATCCCCTCGCGTGCGTCTTTGGTGCGAGCGCTCTCAGCGATTGCTTGACTTTCGTTTTCCATCTGGGTTTCCAACGTTTCCGTCCAGCCACGATGTAATAACCGCTTCGATATTCCATAGGCTCGTGTGGGCCCAGCAGCCAGCTGAACGGCAATGGCCCTCGCTTGGCTAAGCAATTCGTTGTCTGGAACCACGCGGGTGACGAGTCCCCACTGCAGAGCTTCCTGGGCAGAGAATAGGCGATTGGTGAGCGTGAGCTCCAATGCACGCTTGAGACCGACGATCCTGGGAAGGAAATAGGTTGAAGAGCCATCTGGCACCAACCCAGCTCGAGTGTAGGCCACTGTAAAACGAGTCGTCTCAGCGGCGACCAAGATATCGCAGGCAATGGCAATGCTCATCCCGGCACCCGCTACAGCTCCATGCACAGCGGCCACGACAGGCGCATCCATTCGAGTTAACCGTGACATGGCAGCATGAAAGTAAGTGGTGATTTCTTTGACATGATAAGATAATCGATCCCCCTTTGAAAAAAAAGCCTTTAAGTCCCCACCACCAGAAAATATCTTCCCTGCCCCCGAGATCAACACTGCTCGAATGTCGGGATCTTCGTCGCAACGCAAAGAGGCGTACATCAGATCCTTGCCCATCTCTTCGTTAATCGAGTTGGCCGAATCCGGACGGTTGAGAGTAATATGGGCGACGTGATCTCGAACGTCAAATAGAAGGGTTTTGAATTTCATCTCCATAAATCCTCCTTGCTATTTCGAAACAGGTAAATGGTGTTCCTTGAAGGTATCACTGTGCGTTTTCCATATTACTCTTTTACCCTCCGGAGTTCCATCATCACGGGATTGAATGGGTCAGGGCAGGCGATAGTGGTCTTGTCTCGATCCTGTTCCCATGGATACTCTCCTCCGTGTCGGAGCACACGCCAGGAGGGAAAGATGGCATGAAATGCCGAGGGACAAATAGCCCGTGGGTCTCCTGATAGTCCTAAAAGAAAGTCTTTGCTTAAATCAAATTCTTGACCTACAAAATGCCCAGCCGCACAGGTCCCCTTCACTGAAACAATTTTTAAGATCACTTTTTCTGGATTGGCCATGAAAGAACCTCCTTCCCACCTCTGATTTCTTTTATCTGTCGATTATGGATAGAAATCAAATCATTGTCAATCCGAATCTGAAAAAGGGTTAGGGAGAAATCTCAACCCCTTTACAAAAGGGAGCAGATGAAATTAAAATAGTTCCAGATAAGCTATGGCGACCCGAAAGATTTTCACCCGAGATTTTATCCTCAGTTTCTTTGCCCAATTCGCTTTTTCCTCAGTGTTTTGTATCCTCATCCCTACGTTCCCCATCTATCTTTCGAGCAAGGGCTCTCCTGAGGCAGAGATCGGCCTTCTCATCGGGGTCTTCAGCGTCTCTTCCTTAATCCTCCGACCTTTTATAGGACGAGCCCTTATAAGAATTCCAGAAAAGAAAATGATGATCAGTGGGGCTCTCTTATACGCCTTCTCTTCATTGGCTTACCTCTTTGCGACACCTTTTTGGCCTCTTTTTATTGTTCGCATTTTGCATGGGATTGGCCTCGCTTTCTTCTCAACCGCCTCTTTCACCTTAATCGCCAACATCAGCCCGGAGGCTCACCGCGGAGAAAGTCTCAGTTATTATTATCTGGCCATCAATATTGCATTTGTTCTTGGTCCCTATGTTGGCATGCTCCTCATCAATCGTTTTGAATTCAGTGTTCTCTTTCTGGTCTGTTTAGTATTATCCCTATTTTCTTTATCCATCACCACTCAATTGAGCGAACGAAAAAATGCCCGATTTGAAGATCTCTCTATGGAGAGACAACCCTTTTTAAGTCGTGGAGCAATTCCCTCTGCCATTATGGCCTTTATGGTCAATATTGTATGGGGGGCCGTAACCGCTTTTTTTCCCCTTTATGCAATAAGCCATGGAGTTTCAAACCCTGGCCTTTTCTTTGGAGCATTAGCGGTCATGCATATCATCGGTCGGACTCTGGGTGGAAGAATTTTGGACCTCTATCCCAGGGAGAAGGTGATCCTCCCTTGCCTTTTGGCTTATATCCTATCCATGGCCATCCTCGCCTTTTCAAAAACTCTACCCATGTTTATTCTCGTGGCCGTGATCTGGGGGATCGGGAACGCCTTTCTCTATCCCACGCTGGTGGCTTATGCACTGGATAACGCCAAATCATCTCTTGGGCCAGCTATGGCCACTTTTTCTGCGATTGCCGATTTGGGCTCCGGGCTGGGTTCGGTCATCATGGGGGTTATCCTTCAATTCACTACCTATTCGATCATGTTCCTCTGCTTGACTCTGACGGGAGTCATCAATCTTCTTTATTTCTATTTTTCAGTGAGAAAAAGAGGGGAGGAGAAATATGCCAATCTACGAATACCGTTGTGAGGATTGTGGAAAGATCTCTGAATTTCTCTTCGTGAAAACCGATGAGACAGCTATTCCTCAATGTAAACGATGCAAAAGCAAAAAGATGCGCCGTATCCTTTCAAGGGTAAGAGTGATTCGTTCTGAAGAGAGCAGAATGGAAAGCTTGGCAGACCCATCGAAATGGAGTGGCTTGGATGAGAAGGATCCAAAGAGCATGGCCAGATGGATGAAGCGGATGGGAAAGGAGATGGGAGAGGAGATGGGCGAAGATGTCGACCAGATGGTCGAGGAGGCGATGGAAGAAGAGAGGGCTTCCAAATCAGAAGAAGGGATCGAAGATTAATGGCTCACCCAATCTTTCGATACCTTCGCACGGTCTATCCCTTCCAATCCCTTAACAAACTGGTTTTTGACGAGTAGGGGAGATACTTAATCATTGTTCTTAGAATGGCTATTTTTTTACTCTTGGCAGGGGAGACTCAACCCACTCGGTGCGAGAGATTCTACGAATATGGCGGCATGGAATTCGAGCTTATTTTTAAAAAGGAATGAGCTTTCCGGAATAAACTATATCGATGAATTCAACAATGTCCCCATCATGAAATAAATTTTATAGAAACGGAGGGATAGAAGATGAAGGTGGTCCGCGCAGCAGTCATCCAGGACAGCCCGGTGGTTTTCAATCAGAAAGAAACCCTTGAAAAGGTTCACTCCTTGGTTCAGCAAGCATCCAGAGAAGGGGCGCAACTGGTGGTGGTTCCCGAGGCATTTGTGTCCGCTTATCCCATCGGTCTTGACTTTGGTGCTCGAATTGGCTCCCGCACGCCAGAGGGGCGAGAGGATTTCAGGCGTTATTATGAAAGCGCTGTGGAAGTTCCAGGTCCGGCCTGTGATCGCTTAGGAAGAGCTGCAAAAAATGCTCGGGTTTTCTTGGTCATCGGTGTCATCGAACGGGATGGCGGAACACTTTATTGCACGGTTCTTTTCTTCTCCCCAGATGGGGGATGGATGGGAAAACACCGGAAGCTGATGCCCACCGCCATGGAACGATTAGTTTGGGGATTTGGGGATGGTTCAACCCTGCCTGTCTTTGATACCCCTTTGGGAAAGATGGGGAGTGTGATTTGTTGGGAAAACTACATGCCCATGCTTCGCATGCATATGTATGCCCAAGGGATCCAACTCTATTGTGCGCCAACAGCCGATTCTCGGGATACTTGGCTTCCTTCGATGCGTCATATCGCATTGGAGGGGCGTTGTTTTGTCCTGAGTTGCTGCCAGTATCTCACACGGGCCGATTGTCCAAAGGACTATGGTGCCTTTCAGGAGAATGATCCGGCTACCGTTCTGATGCGAGGCGGAAGCTGCATCATCGGTCCTTTGGGTCAAGTTTTAGCTGGGCCAGATTTTAACGGTCCGTGTATCCTGACCGCAGATCTGGATATGGCTGAGATTCCTAAGAGTAAATATGACTTCGATGTGGTCGGCCATTATTCCCGACCTGATATTTTCCGCCTTTCTGTTAACACTCGCCCAACCCAACCAGTGGTGATATCTTCGGAAGATGAGGATTAGCATGAAACTAAAACTCCAGAACGAAACCCTTAGAGGGAGAACAAATCATGGATCGAGATCGACTTAAAAAACTGGCTGCAGAGAAACGATTTATCCCGGGCATTTATAACTACTGTGATCGGTGGTGTGAACGTTGTCCGATGACCTCTCGGTGCTTAAATTTTTCTATTTCGGAGGAAGAATTTTCAGATCCTGAAGCGCGGGATATTCGAAATAAAATGTTCTGGGATAAATTATCAGGCGTCCTGAGAGAATCTCTGGAGTTGCTGAGAGAGAGTGCGAGACAGTGGGGGGTAGAACTTGAGACGTTGGATTCCCCAGAGGATATAGAAAATATAAAGGCGAAAGAAGCAGCGGTGGAGAACCATCTGCTATGCCGCGTTGCGAAGAGGTACAGTGAGTTAGTGGAAAATTGGTTCAGGGAAAGAGAATCGCTATTCTTTGAAACGGTAGCTGCCGCAAGAGAAGGGGTCAGTCTCGATGAAGCCATCGAAGTGATCCGGTGGTACCAATATTTCATCTGTGCGAAGGTCATGCGGGCGGTCCGAGGAAAAATGGAGGAGGAAGAAGAGGGGAGCGGTGAATTCCCAAGTGATTCGGATGGCTCGGCCAAGATCGCACTGATTGCCATGGATCGCTCGATCGGTGCTTGGGCAGTGATTCAACAATTTATCACGGATGGTGACCGGGGAGGGATCGACGCCATCGCCTTTCTCGACCGTCTGAGGCAGGCTGTCGAGGAAACCTTTTCTAACGCCAGATCATTTATTCGGCCCGGATTTGACGAAAAATGAAGTTCACCCGGGTTCCGACTAAAAGACGCTAAATACACGGCTCAAATTTCAACATTTAAAAATTCGAGGGCACTGGCCGCATAGATTTTCGATGTGAGTTCAAGGTCCTCGACAGAAACCCACTCATCCTTTTGATGGGGGATCATCCGCTTTCCTGCGCCAAGTGTCACGATTGGAATGCCTGCCCACGCGGAAAGAAACGTCCCATCCGTCGCCCCCAGAACCCCTCCATAAACCGGGTCTTTTCCGGTAATGGATCGCATGGCTTTCGAAACACATCGGACGATTCGTTCCTCCTGAGGGGTTTTCGTCCAAGGCCGATCTTCAAACACATCCAGCATGGATTGAAAGGATATTCCCTTCGAAAGGCCCTTTTCAAGGGTCTCCCTTATTTCTTTTAGAGGACCTGAATGAAGGCTGGCATTCACCGATCTCTCTTCCTCCTGGACGATATCCTCCAACTGCTTCTTCAGGGCTTCATGAGATTGACCTGGGATGGTTCGGATGTCGAGCAAAGCCCTGCATTGGTAAGGGACAACATTGAGTTGCGGTTCCCCTTTCACAGGAGCCTGAAGCACTGTGGGTGTAATGCTGGGATATCCTAAAAAGTCATTTTTCCCCAATCGTTCAATCTCTTCCTCCTCTAACTGTTTCATTTTTTCAAGGATGGATATCATAGGAGGAATCGGATTGAGGCCCGCTAAGGGCATGGCCCCATGGCTCATTTTTCCACTGGTTTTGATCTCCGCTCGGAGAGCTCCTTTCTGGGTGATGCAAAGTTGATTGTCGACGGGCTCACAGATCATCGCCGCCTGGATACCATTGGCCCACCCCTGACGAATGAAATGTTTTACTCCACTCATCATGCCCTCTTCATCCACCAGGATTCCCAAAAGAATTTTCCCTTTAAAAGGAATGCCGGATTGGTTAATCGCCTGAATGGCCATCACCGCTGCTGCCAGATTCCCTTTCGTATCACAGGCTCCCCTTCCATAGATTCGATTCCCTACCAACCTTCCGTCAAAAGGACCATATTTCCATTCAGAGGGATCGCCTTCGGTGACCACATCGGTGTGGCATTCAAACATGAGACATGGACCTTCACTTTCTCCTTGAAGCACGGCGATGACATTTGGGGAATCGGGTTCAACATATTCGACGACCACTTCCAGTCCCATCCCTTCCAAGAGGCGGCTGAGATAAAGAGCAACCTTCTGCTCCCCCTGTCCCGATCGCCGGACGCTCGGAATCCGAATCAGATCTTGTGTCAGCTGAATCAGTTGGTCTTTCTTGATTTCTTTTAATATCCGATCAAGTTTCAATGGTTTTCTCCTTCTCCACAATCCGTCGATCCCTTAGCTCCTTGAATCCGATTTATATTCTTTGTTGGATCCGGGCGAGTTTTGGATCAAGCATATCTCTGAGTCCATCTCCCAAGAGATTGAATCCCAATACAGCCAATGCGATGGCACATCCAGGAAAGATGGCCAGCCACGGAGAAGTCCCCATAAAGGTTTGGGCTTCCTGAAGCATCCTTCCCCAACTCGCATGAGGGGGTTGCGTTCCTAATCCCAAATAGCTCAGTCCTGCTTCGGCTAAAATGGCGATGGCAAACTGAACCGTTCCCTGGACGATGAGAGGGGAAAGGATATTGGGTAGAATATGTTTCCAAACAATCTCTGCGTCGCTCCGCCCAATCGCTTTCGCTGAAGCGACGAAATCTCTTTCCCATACGGAAAGGGAGGTGGCCCGAGTCAATCTCGCGAAAATAGGGATATTGAAAATCCCGATAGCCATCATGCTGTTTACCACTCCAGGGCCTAAGATCGAAGTGATGAGAATGGCACTGAGGACAGCCGGAAATCCATAGAGGACATCCGAGATCCTCATGATTGTTTCGTCCACCCATTTTTTATAAAAAGCGGCCAGAGAACCGAGGAAAATGCCAAACCCCATCCCGATGGAAACAGCGACCACTCCTACTATCATGGAATTGACCGCTCCCTTCATCACCCGGCTGAGGATATCTCTTCCATATTGGTCGGTTCCCAACCAATGGTTTGAGTTAGGAGCCTGAAAGCGCATAGAGAGGTTCATCCGATTTGGATCAAATGGGGTATAGCCCAGGCTGAGAAGGGCGATCAGGAGAATGGCGAGGGTGATCCATAAACCCATTGTAAAATTGATATTTCGAAAAGGACTAAAACGTTTCTCCCTACTCATAACGAATCCTTGGATCAAGGTATCGATAGGCGACGTCCATCACGAAATTGATGACCACAATCATCATAGCAATCAGAAGCACCACGCCTTGAATGACGGGGAGGTCTCTCTGGCCAATGGCTTCAAAGACCAGTCGTCCCACCCCAGGAAGATGAAACACGTTTTCA
Organism: Syntrophaceae bacterium; assembly: GCA_013388645.1. Classification (GTDB taxonomy): domain Bacteria; phylum Desulfobacterota; class BSN033; order BSN033; family UBA1163; genus UBA1163. Next base: position 7,253 of record JACAEV010000009.1, read on the forward strand.
ATGATGATGGCCCCCGCAAGAAGATCTCCTGCCTGGAGACCGACAATGGTGACGACCGGGATGATGGCGTTTCGCAAAGCATGTTTATAGATCACCCATCGTTTGGGTAAACCCTTGCTTTGGGCAGTCCGAATATAATCCTCTCCCAAGACCTCCAGCATGGAAGAGCGCGTCATTCGAGTCAGCACCGCCGCTCTCACCATTCCCAAAGAAAGAGCGGGAAGGAGAAGGGATTTGAATGTTTTGATGGGATCGACTTGCCAGGGCTGAAATCCACCGGCCGGCAACCAGTGCAATGTTACGGCAAAGAGGAGGATCAGAAGGATGCCTGCCCAAAAGGCGGGGACCGCGAGGCCGATTTGTGAAAAAATCATAATGCCATAATCGCCCATGCGATTCCGATGCAAGGAGGAGTATATCCCCATGGGAATGGACACCACAATAGCGAAGATCATTGAGAAAATGGCCAAGGGGATCGTCACCTGAAGTCGGGAGAAGATCAAAGCGCTGATGGGAATATCATAGGTAATGGAATGTCCCAAATCTCCCAGCGCGAGGTTCTTCATATAGCTGAGATACCGGAGGTGGACAGGACGATCTAATCCTAATTGGCTTCTTAAGGTTTGAAGCGTTTCTGGCGTGGCGTGAATACCCAAGATGATTTGGGCTGGATCACTCGGAATCACCAGGAGCACAGCAAAGATGGCCATGGAGACAAGGAGGAGCGTCAGCAGAAGAATGAAGAATCGTTTGAGTAGATAAATTCCCATCTCTGAAAGAAAAGGCCTGAGGTCTTAAAAGGAACACCTCAGGCCTATCCACGATTTGAACGTCTCGATTTTAGATTTTGATTTTCCAAATCCGCAATCCGCAATCTAAAATCTGCCATGCCTCATTTCTGGATCCATACTTCCGTCACATCGACCGCCGTCATCGGATAGTCCTTCCACCAATTCATCACTTCTTTTTTCATTGTGGGAAGGCTGGGCAGCACATATAAAAACCCGTTCACCGCGTCCTCAGTAATGGTCTTTTGGAGAGTGATATACAGTTCTCTTTGAGTTTTTGGATTGGCTTCTGATTCCGCTTTTTTCAATGTCTCTTGAAATTTTGGGTTGTCATATCGGAAGTAATATTTCGGATTGGCATAGATGTTAATATCAAAGGGTTCCGCATGGCCGATGACCGTGAGATCAAAGTCAGCATTTTTAAACACCCGATCAATCCACTGTCCCCATTCCGTGAGTTCGATCTTCAGCTTTATCCCCACCTGGGAGAGCATATCCGCAATGATCTCCCCTGTCCGTTTGGCGTAGGCAAATCGTTCAGGCAGTTTGATGACTGCTTCAAAACCGTTTGGATAGCCTGCCTCCGCAAGAAGTTGTTTTGCCTTTTCAGGGTTATAGGGATAGGCCGATGTGAGATCAATATAGTGAGGATTTCCTGGGTCCATATGGCTTCCGATGGGGATCCCATATCCTGACATGGCGGCTTTGATCAGGGCGGTCCGGTCAATGGCATAGGCCATGGCCCTGCGGACGCGGACATCGTTAAATGGCTTTCTTGAGTTGTTGGTCGACAGAATTACCTCCGTCGTCGTGTATCCGTTCAGGACTTTGAACTTTGGATCCTTCTCAAGAAGGGAGGCATTTTCTGGACTCACATCGTAGGCGATGACATCAATATCCCCTGCCTTTAAGCTGGCGATCTGTGCGCTTGGGTCTCCAATAAATTTGAAAGTCACCTTATCCAAATAGGGAATTCCCTTTCGATAATATTCTCCAAATTTGGTCAAGGTGATGTGGTCCCCTCGGACCCATTCGACGAATTTAAATGGACCGGTTCCAACGGGCATGCTTTTTATTTTGTCGACCGCCTGTCTATTGACAATGATGGAGTCCGGTCTAGCGAGGTTAAAGAGGAACATCGAATTGACATTCTTCAGTTTAAACATGATCGTATGGCTATCGACGACCTGAACCGAATCAATGTCCTTATAGTATTCAGGGTGAGCCGTCCCGGTTTTAGGATCCATCAATCGGTCGAAGGTAAATTTCACATCCTCTGAATCAAAAGGTTTTCCATCATGAAATTTCACTCCTCTTTCTAAGACAAACGTTATTTCCTTTCCGTCTCTTGAAATTTTGTAATCCTTGGCCAGAGCGGGAACGACCTTTCCATTACGATCAATCTTCAATAAGCCCTCCAATACATTTGTGTAAACCACACGCGGAATCGCTGCCGATGTGGCAGTGGTCGGATCCAATCCCGGAGGTTCTACTCCCTGAGCGATGATCAGCGATCCCCCAGAGACAGGCTTCTGTTGGGCACTCGTGACGGTTGTTAAAATTGCAAACGTTAAAAAAATCGAGCAAAAAAATAGAAATTTTTTCATCTCTCCATCCTCCTTTGTCCCCTTCCTCAAGGTGGAAGTGGGAAAATCATTTTAAAATCCTATCCAAATCAACTCCGATTGTCAAACGGCTTGGGTCGCTTGGACGTTTTTAAAAGCTTGATCGAGTATCCGAATGGCACGGTCAATCTCGCTCCGCTCTACCGTTAATGGAGGTGTTATTCGAATGACATTTCCATAGAGACCCCCCCTTCCAATCAGAAGCCCCTGTCCTTTTGTGTGTTCGAAAAGTTGGGCGACCACCTCCGGTGCGGGCTCCTTTTCTGTTTTTACAATCTCCATGGCCTGGATCAAACCCATCCCACGAACCTCGCCGATGACTCGATATTTTTCCATCAATTCAATGAGCCGCTCTCTTAGGTAGGTCCCCATTTTCTCGGCATTCTCGGAAAGTTTTCTTTTCTCAATGGCATCGATGGTCGCAAGGATCGCTGCAGCAGTGACTGGGTTTCCTCCAAACGTGGAAAGGTGTGACCCTCTCAACGAATCTCCAATTTCAGGGGTGGCAATGGTAATCCCGACAGGGGCCCCATTGGCCGCTCCCTTGGCCATCACCATGATGTCTGGTTCGACCTCCCAATGTTCGATCCCGAACATCTTTCCTCCTGTCCTCCCCCATCCTGTCTGAACCTCGTCGCAGATAAAAAGTCCCCCATATTTTTTAACGATGGGAACGACCTCTTTAAAATATTCTTTTGGAGGCGTAATAAATCCCCCCACCCCTTGAATCGGTTCCGCGAGAAAAGCGGCAGGGTGTTTGGATGTGGTCGTCTCAATTAATTCCTGAACATCTTTTGCACATTCAAGATCGCAGCGAGGATACTCCTTTCCAAAAGCACATCTAAAACAGTAGGCATTATGAGCATGTTTAATACCCGGAACAAGGGTTTCCACAAGGCGGTAGTTTCCATGGGCAGTGAGATTCATGGCCAAGAGCGAGGCTCCACTGTAACCGTGTCGCAGGGCAATGAGCTCATGGCTTTTCGTATAAAGCTGGGCCAAAAGAATGGCGGTTTCAATCGCCTCCGTTCCACTATTGGTAAAAAAGGATTTCTGTAATCGGCCAGGGGTGATTTTAGACAACTTTTCGGCAAGCAAGATCGTCTGGACATTCTGGTATAGGGTGGAGGTGTGTTGGAGCTTTCTCATTTGATCGATCGTTTTGGAAGTAATCTCTTCATCGCAATGCCCCACACTGACCGTGACAATGCCCCCAAAAAAATCGAGATACTCTTTCCCATCGATGTCGTAGAGGTATTTCCCTTTCCCCCGGTCCAGAATCAGGGGCTCTTGATAGTAATTCGCTACGCAGGGAACGATATATTGCTTAAATTTTTCGTAAAGCTCCTTCTTCTCCATGGATATCCTCCCGACTTTACTTAGGCCTCAACATCAAATTATATCCGATCGTTTTAGATATATAAAGGGTGGAGGGGGTTTTTGCGATCATGGCGCAGAGGCATCTCCATTAAAGAAGGGCTAACTCTTCATTGAGAAGGTCAGAGATGAACATGTGGCCAGGGGTATGGGTGATGCAGAGATCCGGTTTCGTTTTCATGACCACCGCTTGGGGCGTGACCCCACAAGCCCAGAAGACCGGGACTTCTCCCTTCTGGATGGTCACCGGGTCCCCAAAATCAGGTCTCTTCATATTCACGATTCCAATCGTTGAAGGGGAGCCGATGTGAACCGGTGCTCCATGGACAGAGGCGTAACGGGAGGTAATTCTCACTGCGGGGACAATTTTTTCCGGAGGGAGGGGTCTCATGGAGACGACCATTGGACCATGAAAGACTCCGGCAGGGTGACAAGGGATGGAACTGATATACATCGGAACATTTTTATTTTCTTCGATATGGCGAACCGGGATCTTCGCCCGAAGCAATGCCTCTTCAAAAGAAAAACTACAACCCAAAAGAAAGGTGACGAAATCATTCATCCAAATATTTCTCAGCTCATTTACGGTGGTCTCCAATTTGCCTTTTCGGTAAATATTATAGCGAGGGATGTCAGTCCGGATATCAGCATCCCGGGATAAAAATTTTGTCCGGAACTTCCCCGGTTCCAGGACCTCCAGCAGTGGGCAGGGTTTTGGATTCCTTTGACAGAACAGAAGAAAATCAAAGGCGTATTTTTTAGGAAGAATGACCAGATTGGCCTGAGCATAACCCATGGCTATCCCAGCTGTGGGCTGATTCCATTTTCCTTTTCGGATGAGGTCTCGGATCTCCTTTGGATTTAATGTGTTGATTTTATACATAAAGTTTAAAAATACTAACAGAAAAAAAGAACCTAAGCAATAAGCAAAGAGGCTGACCATCGATCATTTCATTGAGATAGGTTGTCGTACCGGTCAAATGGGCCGATGATGCGTTTACGGAAGTGATCGAAACAGATAAACAGGTTTCCAAAGCTTTAAGAAAGCGGTCGATCAATGGAATGGCATTAGTAGGAAAAGGTATCCACCCTGCCTTCGCCGAAGCGGCTTTGAGTAGGCAGGTCAAAAGCTTTATCGACCTGTCCATCTTTTTTAAAGCGATCGACGGTCAAAAAAAGGGTGAAGCTTCAACCATCACTATTTTTTATCGCATTGAACCATTCGGTGGCCTAAAAAATGACCCGCGATGTTATCACGTTGAAGACCTCATTCTGAACTCGCTTTTTGCCAAGGCGATCACGGCACAAAGGATGAGAACACCTCCGGCCACCCTCGTGAAGCTCATTTCTTCGCCAAAAACAATGACGGCAAGAACGACGGTCGTGATGGGTTCAAAAGTGGACAACATGGATGCATTGGTTGGCCCCACTCGTTTGAGCCCTGCAAAAAATGTGATGATGGCGATCACGGTAGAAATCAGGGCAATCGCCAAGACCCCTCCCCAACCCGTCAGAGTCTGAGGCATATTCAATCCTCTCACTGCGACGAGGACTCCAAATACCGCACTCGCTGAGAGCATCACGACCGTGGAGGAGGAGAAGATATCCACCTCTTTGGTGATTTTACTTCCAGCAAGAATATACGCGGAGTAGATGAGCGGAGCGGTCATCGCCAGAACAATACCGAGAAGGCTTCCTCCCCCGTCCCATCCAATCGTCAGGACGGTTCCGGTGAGGGCAAGAATCAGGGCGAACACTTTGAGTCCTGTCATCCGTTCTTTGAAGAGGAGCGTTGAAAAGATGGTCACAATAGCGGGGTAGAGGTAGAGCAGGAGAGCGACTAATCCCGCAGAGGCCATGGTCAGGGCGGTGAAATAGCAGAAGGATTGACCCACATAACCGATTCCGCCCATGAGCAGGAGTCCGAGAAGAAACCGGCCACGGGGATATGGAATTTTTCGAACCGCAATGGAAGGAATCATGATGATAGAAGAAATGGAAAATCGAAAGAAGAGCACGCTGATCGGATCAGAACCGGCATGATAAGCCGCCTTCGCAAAGACAGGGATCGCTCCAAAGGCAATGGCGGAAATGATGACAAAGAACATCCCTTGAAACTGTTGCATGGAAAACCCATCGCATCGCATACCGAAAGGGTGAAACCATCCCTCATTTAAGTTTCGATAATGTTGAATTGCTCTTGGTGAAATCCGGCCTTGCCCTTAATGACAATTTTTTTACGCAATTTTTTTTCGAGCTCCTCCACTCCCATCCTCTCCTCCTCATAGAGAAGGTCGGCGATCTCCGGATTGGCTTCGACCAAGATGTTGTGACCTCCCACTTCAGAAGCCATTCTCTCGATCTCACGGAAGATGTCATAACAGACGGTGGTTTTCGATTTAATCATCCCTGTCCCTTCGCAATAGGGACAGGGCTCGCCCAGGATTCTTGCAATATTCTCCCGAGTTCGCTTACGGGTCATCTGCACCAAGCCCAGTTCTGAGATTTTAAAGATCGTTGTCTTCTGCCGGTCTTTTTTTAACGCCTCTTCCAAGGCCTGGTACACCTTTTCTCGATCCCCCTCTCTTTCCATATCGATAAAGTCAATGATGATGATCCCTCCGATATTTCGTAACCTCAATTGGTAAGCAATTTCCTTGGCCGCTTCCAGATTGGTTTTAAGGATGGTATCGGCCAAGTTTCTCTTTCCCACGTATCTTCCTGTATTCACATCGATCGCCACCAACGCTTCGCTCATGTCAATGACGATGTGTCCTCCCGATTTAAGCCAAACCTTACTGCCTAAGATTTTTTCAATTTCCATTTCGATCCCATAGGCATCGAAGATGGGCTCTTTTTTCTCATAAAGGGTCATGTCATATTTTTGCTTGGGCATATAGGTATTCATGAAGGAAAGAATGTTCTCATATTCTTCTTTTGAGTCGATGATGATTCGGTTGACCTGAGGCGAAAGGATATCCCGAATGACCCGAAGGACCATGGTGAGGTCACTGTGGATTAACGAGGGGGCTGTGGAATTTTCTTTCTTCTTCTGAATGTTATTCCAAAGATGAAGAAGGAATTCCATATCGGTTTTGATTTCATCAGTGTCGGCCCCTTCGCTGGCGGTTCGCACAATGAATCCACCCGAAAGAGGTTTCATCGACTGAACGATCTCTCTTAGTCTTTTTCGTTCTTTTTCATCTTTGATCCTCCTCGAAACCCCGATATGATCGACTAACGGCATGTAAACAAGATACCTGCCAGGCAACGTGATATGGGAGGTGATTCGAGTCCCCTTTGTCCCCAGGGGTTCTTTGGAGACCTGAACTAATATCTCCTGCCCTCCAGAAAGAAGGTCTTCAATTTGTGAAGAAGGGCTGCCGAGATAGGCCGGTATCTCTTCACCTTGGAAACCCATCTCCTCGTACTCCTCTATCCCCCCGTAGACATCCGAGACATAAAGGAAGGCGGCTTTTTCCAATCCGATATCCACAAAAGCGGCTTGCATCCCGGGCAAGACTTTCACCACTTTTCCTTTATAGATATTCCCCATGATCCCTCGGTCTTTGGTGCGCTCGATATAGAGTTCAGCCAGGACCCGGTCTTCGAGGAGCGCAACCCTTGTCTCTTGTTCCGTCACATTGATGATTAACTCATTGGCCATAACCTACTCCTTAAAAGTCGCAAGTCCAAAATCCGAATATCGAAATCCGAAACAATTTCAAACAATAAAATTATAAAAATTTTGTTTGGGCCATTGGTATTTTGGTCATTCGTGCTTGTTTCGAATTGATCCCTACGGGATGCTTCGCCCGAGGTTCGGATTTAGAATTTATCCACAAGAGATTCAGTAAACTTATTCCACCTTGATGACTTTGAGTTGGGCAAGGGGTTCCCCCTCCAATCCTAAAACGGCTCCAACGATCTCGGTCGGTTTTGCTGTTTTTCCTGTTCCCCTTCGGAGTACCAGTTCCACTCCCCAGCAGTAATCTTCCCCTGATTTTTCCTTCATCTCCATCGTTTCGATCAAGGGCCGGACGTCCACCCTTCTCTCCTTCCCCTCTCTCTTCTGATGAACAGAAAATTCTTTCAGTTCCAAAACATGATGGATTTTTAAAATGGCTTCCTCTTTCGAAAGGAGATGATCCAATGGAATCCAGTAGACCGATGAACGGGGTAAGGAGGAGAGATCAAAAAAGGGGGGCACCTCTTTGGCTTCAATGATCTCTACCCCTTTGGGTAGCGTTTGGTTGAGTCGCTTCATGACCTCTTGAGAGGTCGTTATTCCCTCAAACTCCATATCCACGATTTCCATCAAACTTTCCATTCCCACGGGAAGGGCGGTGGCAAAGATGATCCTCGGCATCGGGTGAAATCCCCGAGAAAAACAGAGGGGAAGGTCAGCCCTTTTGGAAGCCCGATAGAAGAGATGTGCCAATTCTAAATGACTCAAGAACCTCATCTGGCCCACTTTTTTGAATTTTAATCGAATCTTTTTCTTTATCCTTTTCTTTCGAAGCTCTTTGCGGACGGCCTTTCCCGAGGCGAGCATTTCCGTCGGATCACTTTCTCGGATATGAATCACCTTCTCTTCACAAATGCCACATCGTTGACAATTTTCCTTCAAACAAGGTGGACTGATTTTTCCTTGGAGACCCCGTTGATATTCCCCCCAAAGATATTCGGCATTCATCCCTGTCTTGACAAAAGACCACGGAAGAAGATCTTCAAGGTCTTTTTTTCTGGTGTGCAAATCCATTTCCAGCCCTGTCTTCTCGAAGGCCTCTTTCCAAAAAGAGAAATGAAATTGGTCACTCCAGCCATCGAAACGGCACCCTAATCGGTGGGCTTCCACTAAGGCCATGGACACATCTCTCCCCCCCATTGAAAAAATTCCCTCTAAAAAACTGAGATGGGGATCCTGCCATTTGAAACGGAGATTGCTCCTCTTTATTCCGTCCTTTAAGAAACGGAGTTTTTCCTCCATCTGCTCCAACGGGATCTGTGATTCCCATTGGAATGGGGTATGGGGTTTTGGGACAAAGGTGGAGACACTCACATTGAGATTCGGATAGATTTTCTGCTTTCTTCCTAAAGAAGCAATTTTCCTGGAAAGGTCAAGGATCCCGTTTAAGTCTTCCTCCTTCTCGGTGGGGAGTCCCACCATAAAATAGAGTTTGATGTTCTTCCAACCTTTTGCAAAGAGATCGGAAACACCCTGGAAGAGAACGCTTTCATCCAGTTCCTTATTGATGACCTGTCGGAGTCGCTCCGTCCCAGCCTCTGGGGCAATGGTAAAACCTGTCTTTCTGACCCGTTTCACTTCCTCTGCCAGACGGCCCACCACACTTTCCATTCTTAAAGAGGGGAAGGAGACAGCCACTTTTTTTGATTCATATTGATCCATCAAGTGAGAGAGCAGGGGGCCGATCAAAGAATAATCGCCGGCGCTCAGGGAGAGCAGAGAGAGCTCTTCGTAACCCGTCTGCTTGAGGGAGGGATGGAGAATCTGTTGAATGACCTCAGGATTTCTCTCGCGATAAGGCCGATGGATAAACCCTGCCTGACAAAAACGGCATCCCCTTTTACACCCCCTTGCGATCTCGATATTGAGGCGGTCATGGACCACCTTCATATAAGGAACGATGGGGCAGATGGGAAAGGGAGCCTGGTTGATATCGTGGACCACTCTCTTATGGACCTCTTGCCCCTTGGCATGGTAATAGGGAACATAGACTCCCTTTAATTGAGAGAACGATTTCAAAAGGTCCTCTTTCTTAGCCCTGGCTCCTTTGCCCCGGGCTTCTTTCCATTGAGAAACAAGATGGCAAATCTCGAGAACGACCTCTTCGCCATCTCCGATCACCATCGCATCAAAGAAATCAGCGACAGGAGCGGGGTGAAAGGTGAGGGGTCCTCCAGCGATGATGAGAGGGAATCGGTCATCTCTATCTTTTGAAAAGAAGGGGATGTTCGAGAGATCGAGCATGTTGAGGACATTAGTATAGCAGAGCTCATATTGGAGAGAGAAACCTATGACATCGAATTCATGGAGTGGGGTAGAGGATTCGAGGGAAGAGAGAGGGATTTTTTTTTCTCTCAAGACCTTCTCCATATCGACCCAGGGACTGAACACCCTTTCACAGGCGACCCCTTTTTCTCCATTGAGAATGTGATAGAGAATCTGGATTCCAAGGTGGGACATTCCCACCTCATAGACATCTGGGAAGGCCAAACAGAATTTGACTCTGATTTCAGAAGGATCTTTTCGGATCGAATTGATCTCCTGGCCGAGATACCTCACAGGTTTTGAAACGAGAGAAAGAAACTCCTTCAATCCATCACCATTAAAGAGATAATTCTTTAAGGGGATTTAATCATGCGAAAAGGGGAAATCCCCATTTGAATGAACTCCGTTATATCCTCAAAAATACTATAATATTCCCTCCCTGTCAATTTCAGCATCTGGGAGAGTTGACATCTTTCCATGAATTGTGGTATGAATAATAAAAATTGATCCGTGTTCAGGTGGCTCGAAGCCAATAAGGGAACTCCGTGAAAATCGGGGACGGCCACGCCGCTGTAAGCGGGTACGAAACTTGCCAGATCCACTGGTCGTAATGACTGGGAAGGGGCAAGGATTAGGATGATCCGTAAGCCAGAAAACCTGCCTGAATGCGCTTCACGATAAGTCTTCGATGGAGGACGGTGAAGGGTAAGGTTAGAAAAAAACCCAGTCTTCCATACGAAGGCTGGGTTTTTTATTCGGGTGTTTTCGATATGAATGGAACGATGACCCTGAAAATCTTTTTGTCTATCTCTTTGGGACTTCATCTTCTCTTCTTCTCCGTTTCGGCCCTATTCTTTCCAGACTTTAAAGTCAATGGACTTCGAAATCTTAATATCGAAGTTTCATTCCTCCCATTGATCTCTGAAACGAAGGCACCCCGCCAAAATGTAAAGCAAGTGGCAAAAAACTTGAGGCACGAGGAGAGAGTGTTGGTTCGGAAGGAGGAGAAAGAAGAGCCTGCTTTTAAGAAGGAGCAGGAACCAGAATCTCCTTCTGTCCAAACTGAAGTGAAAGTCAATACTCCTGCCATCAATCCACAGCCTGTCCCACCTGACAATAGGATGCGGGAAGTGGGAAATAGGTTTGAAGAGAAGAAAGAAAAAGAACCCATCATACAGGGAATGAACATCTCTTTACAGTCAGATTCAACCTTAATTTTCGAAAAAGAGAATTCCTCAGTAGGTTTGCACCAACCCAAGCTATCTCATGGGAATCCTCTTCCCAAGACTGACTCTTTTGATGGACAGAAAAATATTGCCAGGCTCCCTTCCAATTCTGAAGGTGACATTCCCCCCAAGGCGGTCAAGGTAGTAGACCCTATATACCCTCAATGGGCCAAAGACAGGAAATATCAAGGAGAAGTCATTTTGAGAGTGCAGTTACTTTCCGATGGTAGGGTGGGAGAGATCAAGGTGAAAAAGTCATCTGGCCATGAAATCCTGGATCGTTCTGCCATCACCGCAGTAAAACAATGGGAGTTTATCCCTGGAAGGGAAGGGAATACTCCCATCTGGTATTGGGTGAATATCCCTGTCAAATTTCAGCTCCAATGAAAAATCATTTGATCAAAACACTCTTTTTGTCATCCCTAATCATTTTGCTCGGGACATCGGTATCCTACTCGAATCCCCTTAAGTTTAAGGATGAAGTGGGAAGAGAAGTGGCCCTCCCATTTCCTCCCAAAAGGATTGTTTCATTGGCCCCCAATATCACTGAAATTCTCTTCCGTCTTGGACTCGATGCAGAGATCGTTGGCGTCTCCATTCATTGTAACTTTCCTGAAAAGGCCAAAAGCAAGGCCCAAGTGGGAAGTTACATCCATCTTGATTTTGAGAAGATCACCTCCCTGAAGCCTGACTTGATCGTTGCGACAGGGGCTGGAAATACAAGGGATATGGTGGACCGTTTGGAAAAATTAGGGTTTCTGGTTTACGTCATTTATCCAAAGAATTTTAGTGATATTCTTAAAAGCATTGATCATATCGGTCAGGTGGTCAATCGGGAGAAAGAGGCCAGAGGGATCGTCCTGGAAATGGGAAAAAGAAGACAGAGGGTGGTTGGTCTAACCCAGGGGCTTTCCCGGCCCAAAGTTTTTATTCAGATCGGCGATGCTCCTATTGTCACTGTAGGGAAGGGGAGTTTTGCAGATGACCTGATCCACCTCGCAGGGGGTGTCAATATTGCAGGAAAAGAGAAAGAGGTGTATCCTCGGTTTGGAATGGAGGAGATTTTAAAAAGGTCTCCAGAGGTCATCGTGATCAGCTCCATGAATCCCAGAGGGGATTATCCGAAAATCCTTCAGGAGTGGGGTCGCTGGAAGGTCATCCCGGCGGTCAAAAATGGTCGCATTCACTTGATGGACTCTGATCTACTCGATCGGCCCTCCCCTCGCATCATCGATGGATTAGAGGAACTTGCAAGAATGATCCATCCTGAAATGTTTAAAAAAAATGACTAAATTTTAAAGGATCTTTCTGGAATAATGGATTATTGATGAACTCGTAAAAAGTCCGATTCAGCCCATAATTGTCATTCCCGTGAAAACGGGAATCCAGTGAATTCAAATACTTCTGGACTCCTGCTTTCGCAGGAGTGACGGGTGGGGAGACTTTTTACGATACCCTCATTATTGGAATAATGGAATAATGTAAGAGAATGGGATGTTTGACATTTGAAATTTGTCATTTGATATTGAATGAACCTTTATGAAGTTAATCACTCCCCAAAAAGTTCTTACCATATCGATCCTCCTTGGTCTTCTCTTAATCCTCGTCCTCCTCATCTCGATTGCCATCGGTAGTGTCAGGGTTCCTCCGTTTCGTTCAATCCATATTCTGTTTCAATCCATTCTGGGTCTAAAGGGAGCAGGGAACGAGACCGAACGGACGATCGTTCTTTCCCTCCGGCTTCCCCGAGCTATTTTAGCGGGAGTCGTGGGCGCAGGCCTTTCTGTTGCAGGGGCGACCTTTCAGGCCCTTCTGAAAAATCCTCTCGCCGACCCTTATATTCTCGGAGTCTCGAGTGGTGCAGCCGTGGGAACGATTATTGCTATTCTCCTGGGCTTGAGCGCTTCCTCGTTAGGTCTTCCTTTGGCTTCCTTCTTGGGAGCGCTCCTAACCATCTTAGTGGTTTTCTATTTTGGAAGACAGGATGGGAGAATTCATCCCAACACGCTTTTATTGGCCGGGGTCATCATTGGGTCCTTTCTCTCGGCTCTGATCATGTTCTTTATCTCGGTTTCCCAAAAAGAAGAACTCCGTACGATCATCTTCTGGTTAATGGGGGATTTCAGTTTCGCCAACGCTCGGTCGATTTTAATCATCCTCCCTTATATTTTATTGGGCATCTCTCTTCTCCTCCTTCGGTCTCGCCATTTGAACCTCATCCTTTCTGGAGAAGAAAATGCTGTTCAATTAGGTGTCGAGGTCGAAAAATTGAAATTGATTTCTTACCTCTGTGCCTCGTTGATGACGGCTGCATCGGTCTCCGTTTGTGGTTTGATTGGTTTTGTGGGGCTGATCATTCCGCATTCGGTCAGGTTGATTTTTGGCCCGGACCATCGCCTCCTCATCCCCTCCGCTGCATTGATCGGCGCCTCCTTCCTCATCGCCTCGGATACCTTTGCGAGGACGATTCTTGCGCCCACGGAGTTACCGGTAGGAGTGATCACGGCTGCCTTTGGAGGTCCCTTCTTCATCTATCTTTTGAGAACGAGAAAGGTGATCAAGACATTATGATCGAAGTCCATTCCATCTCCTTCCGTTATCATGATGACTGGGTGCTCCGGGATGTTTCGTTTCGCGTGGAAAGGGGAGAGTTTGTTGGAGTGATTGGACCGAATGGATCCGGCAAGACGACTCTGTTAAAAATCCTCTACCGTCTACTGTCTCCTCAAAGTGGGGAGATTCGATTTGAACTGGTCCCCCTGAAGAAAATGGATCGAGCCGACATTGCCAAGAAGATTGCGGTGGTGGCTCAAGAGACTCATCTCCTCTTCCCCTTCAGTGTGCTTGAAACCGTCCTGACAGGGAGGTCTCCTCATCTGGGCTCTTTGATGTTTGAAAGCGACAAGGATCTGGAAATGGCAAAAAAAGCCATGGAATGGACAAAGATGCTTCCGTTTTCTGGGAGACGAATGGATGAACTCTCCGGCGGAGAAAGAAAGAGGGTCTTCATCGCCAGGGCTCTGGCTCAAGAGCCGGAGGTGATTCTTCTGGACGAACCCACGGCCAACTTAGATATCCATCACCAGATCGATTTCCTCAATCTGATACTCACCCTCAATCAAGAGAGGGGTCTGACCATTGTCATGGCCTCTCATGATATGAACACCGCCTCTGATTTTTGTGACCGACTCATCCTTCTCCAGGAAGGAAGGGTTTATAAAATGGGGACGCCGGAGGAAGTCATCACCAAAGAAAATATCGAAAAAGTCTATGGTTGCGAGGTTGAAGTCGACCAGAATCCATTCTCCGGAAAGCCCCGAATCAATCTCCTGAAAAAGAAGACTCCTTTGCCGTCCTCCCCATGAGAAGGCGACTCAATATATCCTCATTTGATTTTCAAAAGTGAATCAAGTCTTAGATACGTGTGGTTTGAATCACCTCCAAGAAATGCAGAAGAGATTGAAAGCAAAAGGCTACCCCCTCCAGATGCAGAGTTCATATTTCCATACCCGTTGATTTTTTCTCCCAATCTGATAAACTCCTAAAAGCAACCACCTCTATGTAAATTCAATCAAAATCGAAACCACGGCCCCTCGAGGAGATCGAGGCAGACATCCGAAAGGTCGAAACCGAAATCATGGAGATGCTCAAGGAGATTACTTCGTGAAGGACCAAAAAGAAAAACTTTCGGTAGCTACAAAATCTTTGGTTCACAATAAAAACCTTATTGCCGAACTTCG